>JAFYVX010000159.1 GCA_017558255.1 Bacteroidaceae bacterium | reverse complement strand
GATATAATCGCCGACTAACACTACACACAATACATATATTACACACCATGACTACGGGAGGGAATCCAGCACAGGGTTTCCTCCTATTTCTTTTTCTCCAAATCGTCTCTCAAAAGGCCCTACAACTAAAGCCACTATTGCAGAAAGCAACACGCGCATCGCCCCCATATCTGGGTCACAGAATCCGCTTAGTCGTTTATTTACAATCTTCTTTGCAATATTTAACACGCACACGTACACACATTAAACAATATTTCTATAAATTTGCAACGATTACAAACCAAATAACATACTGAATAGAAATGAAGAAAACCTACTACATCCTATCACTTGCATTGGCAACAGGCCTTCTGGCCAGTTGCTCAAACGACATCAACGGCACAGGCGACATCATCCCCAACGAGCCCACCGAACAGCCTGCAACCGAACTCACCCGCGGCTTTGCTGAGGACGACGGCGCCAAGTCTCTGCCCGGCATGCCTGCCGAGAAACTCCTCCACATACTGCAGGGTGCCGACAGCGCTTTCTTCCAAAGAATGGGCAACTTCAAGGTTCCCACAGACGAGCAAATGCAGGAAATCAAGGCCTTTACCGATGAACTGGTCAAGGACGCCACAACCGATGCACGAGTTTACCGCCTCATCTACAACTACGTTAGACAGAACGTGAAATATGCCGACGGCTACGTGAGCAACGAGCCATACGACGTGTTCAAGAACAAGAAGGCCGTTTGTCAGGGCTATGCCAACCTGCTCAACGTGATGCTCCACACCCAGGGAATCCCCGTTATCAATGCCAACGGCTGGCTGAACAGCGGTGCCTTCATGGGACATGCATGGAACTATGCCTACTTTAGTGGAGCATGGAGACTGAGCGACCCCACAAACAGCTTTGAATACAAGGCCGAGGAACTGGACAAGTACCAGCAGATGTTTATCCCTGTATCTGCCGACGGCAACTTCCTGGAGACAGAGCTCTACTCCTACAACTACGACAAGGAGAAGCTGAACCTGAATGCCGTGAACATGGCCGAGGATGCCTTCGTGGTGCCCTTCAGCGTGACTCTGAACAATGGCGCTAAGTACAAGATTGATTGCTTCAGCCCCACACAGGACCTGCCCGAGAACGTGAAGGAGATATACCTGGGCAAGAACATCATCAGCATAGGCCAGGATGGCATCTATGGATTGAAGGAGCATGGCCCCAATGTTGAGGAAGCACACGTGGATCCCGAAAACCAGGCTCTGAAGAGCTACAAGGGTGTTGTGTACGACAAGTACAGCACATCTCCCCTCTACATCCCTTCTGCCAAACTTTGCGTGGAACTGATTCCTGCCGAGGTTTATGGCAAGGAGACAATGACCGGTCATAAGAACGTACTGGAGGTAATATTCCCCGCCGGCACCAAGAAGATTGAGGCCTGGGCTGTGGAAAATTGTCCCAACCTGCTGGCTGCATACGTTCCCGTAGGTACAGAGGTGGACGTGAAAGCATTTATCGGTTGCCACACCGACTTCCAGATCATCTGGGAAGACCAGACAGGCATCAAGGATGTCATTGCCGATTGATAGAATACACCTTAGTATAGACCAACGCCCCGAGGATACCACATCTTCGGGGCGTTGTTGTAGCTTAGAGGAAAGTGGAAAGTGGAAAGAGCAAAGTGGAAAGTGGAAAGCGGAAAGATGAAAGATGAAAGATGAAAGATGAAAGATGAAAGTGACTACAAGAACCGATATGAACCATATTCGGGAAGCAAACGAGGGGCTTGCTGAGGCAGAACAGCAACATCTTTTAGCTATATTTCTGTACAGGCAAAGAGATGAGCAAGAAGAGCTAATAGCACCTCGCCGAAGAGATAGTAGCGGTTCGCCGAACGGCTGATAGCGGTAAAATTAACGGCTAATAGCGGCTCGCCGAACGGCTGATAGCGACAAAATGAGCTGCTTATAATAGCAAACTCCAATCGTTTCTTAGAGCCTAAAAAACTATTATTGAGCTCCGACAAAGGAAAAGAGGCCATTAGAAGACCTGAGTAAAGCACAAAAACAAAGAAACCCTCCAATCCCTTAGCGAGACGGAGGGTTCCACGGACCTAACCATTTCCTTTTGTTCTGTATATTTACCTAAAGGATGGTACAGAAACCTAAAAACCTAAACAATCTATAATCTAACCAAAAACTATCCTATCTATTTCTGCGGAGCGGTTGCACATCGTCGCCTGTCTTGATATCAATATCATTGGCAGGGGTAATGACGGTAATCACCGTTCCTCGGCCCGATGCAGAGAGCATGTCAGTGCACTTGGTGCTGATGTAGAGAACTCCGTCCCTCACATCGAAGTCAAGCTGAGTGGAGTCGTACACGGCCGTACCGTTTACCATCACTCCGTAGTCTTCGCCCTGAATCACTCTGACGCGTGAAGGCACATTTACGTTCACCTCGCTGAAGGGAGCAATCTTGCCAGGAGCCTCAACTGCATATTCCATACTCTTATTACTTGCGTTTACGGCAACAACCATCATAATGGCAGCTACCAAAGTCATAATCTTTTTCATGTTTCAATCTTTTTACCTTAATATTGTGTTTTTCTTTTTCCAGTGCCTGCCTCTGCCGGCACTATTTCCTTTTTTCTGTGCCGTGTGTCGGGCGGCACCTGTGTTATCCTTACTTATTGTGTGTCTTTTCGTGTTTTCAGGTCAGGTCTTTCTCCTTATCTGCTGCAAAGGTAATGCCATTTCGGGGGAAAAACACGGGTAAATCTCTAAACTGAATAGGAATTTCCCCTTTAATTGACGAAAATCAATACTTCGTGACAAGTTGGCACAGATACAAGGGCATTTTGTCAGCAATCGCACCATGTACAATTTGTCAGTTCTGCATAGCCCTGATGGTCTATCTCCTTCCCCTATATATAATATATAAGGTATATAGAAGACAAAAGACGTAGGTCCAGAAAGAAATATTAATATTTTTTCAAAATTCTTACGATAATATTTGGTCAGTATCACAAAAAGCGCTACCTTTGCACTCGCAAATCAGGAACAAGTCCTAGTGAGGACAACGAAACAAGACTGATAGCAACGGGCGATTAGCGCAGCTGGTTCAGAGCATCTGCCTTACAAGCAGAGGGTCGGCGGTTCGAATCCGTCATCGCCCACACAACAAGAGGATGGCTCCTTAGCTCAACTGAATAGAGCATTTGACTACGGATCAAAAGGTTGCAGGTTTGAATCCTGCAGGAGTCACGAAAAGGAATACACTGGGTAGGTAGGTAAGTGGTTAAAACGGGCAGACTGTAAATCTGTTGGCTTGCGCCTTCGGCGGTTCGAATCCGTCCCTGCCCACTTCACACAAACCAAAGTGTGAAAGAAACAAAGAATGCGGAAATAGCTCAGTTGGTAGAGCACAACCTTGCCAAGGTTGGGGTCGCGAGTTCGAGCCTCGTTTTCCGCTCAAGAAAAACAAAACCAACATTGGTGCGGTAGTTCAGTTGGTTAGAATACTAGCCTGTCACGCTAGGGGTCGCGGGTTCGAGCCCCGTCCGCACCGCCAAAACAAACCAAAGAGCGAGAACCTGACGAGGTTCTCTTCTTTATGAAAGGAACGGTCAAACGAGTCTCATCACCTGACCCTCTTCACTTTCAACAACGGGCGATTAGCGCAGCTGGTTCAGAGCATCTGCCTTACAAGCAGAGGGTCGGCGGTTCGAATCCGTCATCGCCCACAAAACCAAGAGGATGGCTCCTTAGCTCAACTGAATAGAGCATTTGACTACGGATCAAAAGGTTGCAGGTTTGAATCCTGCAGGAGTCACACAAAGAAGAGCGTACATTCCACACAGAATGTTCGCTCTTCTGCTATTTTTGCCCACCGCCAGCACTATCACGACACCCCACTTTTGCTACATGGAGATTGCATTTACATATTATTTTGAAAATATCTCCACATGCAAATAATAATGGAGAACATATTATCTTAATTTTGTTAGCAGAAAAAGTAAAAGTATAACCCCTAATACCCACGATTATGAAAAGGACACTTTTTCTATCAATCGCGATGCTCATGGTTGGTATGGCCACAATGGCACAACCAAAGCCCGGTCTGTACAAGCAGACCAAGTTTACAACCCAGGACGGCAAGGAAATGGAAAATCCGCAGGACCTGTACCTGATGCTGAAGGACGGAAAGACATACGAGATACAGACATACGAAGTGGAGGGGGTTGAGAGGGTTTACGTTGTAGAGAAAGAAATGAAGGCACTGACGGTAACCGACGAGGGTCTCAGTTACACATGGACATACGACCCAAGCGGCTATCCCGGAGGACAGAACACAGTGAAAGTGACCAACGTATACACGCCTGCCAAGAAAATCATGTCCGAGAACATGAAGGACTTCCTCGACCAGATGAAGAGAGTAGCCACCAAGGGCAACAAGAAGAACAAGCTCATTGGCGTATGGCACGCACCCGAGATGACGGGAACCGACTACTATAAGTTCTATGACAAGGATGTGCGCATGACGTTGCATATTGCAAAGGTAGGCACACACAACTCCATGGTATTCACTATGGAGGACGTAGAGTACACTCCAGACGGCCATACCAAGGAAGGCGGCAACCCATGTACCATATCCTGGAACGGCAGCAACCAGCACAATCTGTCATACGTTTACAACGGTCACACAAATACCGAAAAATGGATACGCTCCACCCTACCCGACTATGTGGTGAAGATATTCAAATGACACCTATTGAAGGGCATTACATAATGACAAGCAATACAGACGGAGCAAAGCATAGTTTTTGCTCCGTCTGCATATATAAATGATGTATATATAAAGCGACATCTCTGTACAATTGCCCTTCCATATTGACGCCGTCCGATGTTTTAACAAAATTAAAGACAGATTATTTGCCCGATTGGAGACGATTCTGTAAATTTGATGCACAAAAAGCGGCAAAACGTGCCAATATTATAAAGTTTATACCATGACTGAACGCATCTTCCCTGCCACATTCGTTGAGCTGCCACCGCATTGCGATGGCGAAAGGGCGGCATTCTACCTGGCAGTAGAAGAGTACGTTGCCTCGCACATGCCAGAGGGCAGCTACCTGTTCACATGGCAATTGTCGCCTACCGTGGTGATGGGCAGAAACCAGGATGCCGAGGCGGAGATAGACCTTGACTTCTGCAAAGCAGAGGGAATTGACGTGATTCGCAGGAAGAGCGGTGGCGGAAGCATCTTTGCCGACAGAGGCAACATAATGACGAGCCTTGTGACACGGGAGGGTGCGGTGGAGGACCTGTTCCACGAATATGCCCAAAATGTGGCAGAATGCCTCAACGGACTTGGTGCCGAGGTGGAGGTATCGGGGCGCAACGACATCTGCATGAAAGGCGGCGGCAAGATATGCGGAAATGCCTTCTATCACATGGCCAAACGCAATATAGTGCATGGCACCATGCTATACGACACGGAAGCAAGGATGATGCGCGGTGCACTGACCCCTGGACGTGCCAAACTCCTGTCCAAGGGGGTGAAGAGCGTGGAGAGCCGCATAGCACTGCTGAAGGATGCCCTGCCCCATGGCATTGGTACAACGGAACTGCGCCAGAGCATAAGGGAGCATCTCTGCAATGCCACCATCTCGCTCACGGAAGAAGACGTGGAGCGCATACGCGAGATAGAGAGCGGATACTATGCACCATCGTTCCTGTGGGGCAAGACAAGGAGGACAGAACCCTCGCACCATTGCCAGGCAAGGATAGAAGGATGCGGCACGTTGGCAATAGAATTTGAAACCAAGGAGGGCAAGGTGGTGTCCGTTTCCCTGAAGGGCGACTACTTCGAACTGGGCGATGCCCATGCCATGTTCAACAATGTCTTTGCAGGCTGCCCATTTACAAAAGATGCCCTTACAAAGCATGCCACTGAACATACCCCCAATAGAGCCATAAGAGGATTGCAGACCGAAAGGTTGGTGCAATTGATAGAAACCATATTCAACGCGCCCCCCTAACCCGACTACGTCGACTTAACCCATAACCATTAATCATTAACCTTTAACCTTTTTTTAAAAATCCTACCCGAGCAGTATATACCCCCTCCCATACAGGGGAGGGCTGGGGAGGGGTCCATTAACCATTAAACACACACTACTATGACTGATAAAAGAACATGTCTTTACGACAAGCACATTGCTCTGGGTGCCAAGATGGTGCCCTTTGGAGGTTTTGAGATGCCCATCCAGTACACCGACATCGTGGACGAGCACAATGCCGTGCGCAAGGCAAGCGGCGTGTTCGACGTGAGCCACATGGGCGAAGTGCTGGTAAGCGGTGCTGAGGCAGAGAAGTTTGTGCAATACATCTTCACCAACGACATTGCCGGTGCTCCCATTGGCAAGATATACTATGGTATGATGCTGCATGAGAATGGTGGCACCGTAGATGACCTGCTTGTCTACAAGATGGCCGACGATAGGTTCTTCCTCGTTATCAATGCCGCCAACATCGACAAGGACTATGCCTGGATAGAGGCTCAGGCAAAGGCTTTCAATGTGGAAACCGTGAACCAGAGCGACATATACGGACAGATTGCCGTGCAGGGTCCCGACTCCGAGAAGGTGGTGGCAGAATGCCTGGGACTGGCTTGTGAGGAACTTGCCTTCTACACTTTCAAGACCATCGACACAGAGGGCGAAAACCTTATAGTGAGCCGCACAGGCTATACCGGCGAGGATGGTTTCGAGATATACGGTAGTCATGCCTACATACAGAATGCATGGGACAAACTCATTGCCAATGGTGTGAAACCTTGTGCCCTTGGATGCCGCGACACCTTGAGATTTGAGGTTGGTCTGCCTCTCTATGGCGACGAACTGACCGACGAGATTACTCCTCTGGAGGCTGGCCTTGGCATGTTCGTAAAACTGGACAAGGAAAACTTCATCGGCAAGGAGGCTCTCGCCAAGCAGAAGGCAGAGGGACTGACACGCAAGATTGTAGGCATAGAACTGGCTGGTCGTGCCATTCCACGCCACGGATATGATGTGGTGGTAGAGGACAAGGTGGTGGGTACCGTCACCACAGGTTACAACTCCATCTCCACAGGCAAGAGCGTGTGCATGGCAATGGTGGACATTGAGTACACCAAGCTCGACACCCCTGTACAGATCCGCATCCACAAGAAGTTGCAGGATGGCGTAGTGTGCAAGAAGCGCTTCTACGAGAAGAATTATAAGAAGTGAAAACTTTAACGACCACAAAGCCCTAATATATATCTTATATGGCAGACATACATATCATAGATTCAATTAGGTTAAATCATAAAGGGTTATGTACCCTTGATGAAAAGCATAAATGGGTAAAACTTCATAAACAGCAAGGCGACCTTGATGGTGCATGCGCTATTTATTCGCTTGTAATGGCTATGTTGTGCAAAGGATTGCTTACTGATGATGAAACACAGGTATACAATCGACCAGACAGAAGGACTGACAAAGGAAAATTTCTATATCAGTTTTTCAACGAAAGAGGCATGATAAGAGATGGCTATTCGTACGTAACATTAGCAAAGGAAATAAATGAGTCTTCTTTCGGTGTTAAAGCGACAAGAAAAAATCCTAGAACAAACAACGGTCGAGTTGAATTGATATCCGATTACATCTATGACAATATACCTGTTATCATATCAGTAGTATTTGAAAATGAAACAGCACATGCCCTCCTAGCCGTTGGTATAGAAGTAGACTCTAATGAAGAAATAACAAAAATATATTGCCTAGATCCAGGCTATCCTTCTCCAAGGTATTCTTCATGGAATTGTTTCATTGATGTGTCAAAAGAAACAAAATCTGATTATCCTTTTTACTGCGTCTGTGAAGACGGATACAGCAAAGTTAGTTTAGATGATATGCTAATAATAGATAAAGAATAATAATGCTATGTTATAGCAACAACACAAAACAAACAAACAAATCATTAACCTACCCTATCCCTATACACTTTACTCCCCTCCCCTGTGGAGGGGCAAGGGGGAGGGTCCAAACTAATATCATTATGGCAAAAGTTATTGAAGGTCTCTACTACAGTGAGAGCCACGAGTATGTGAAAGTTGAAGGCGAGTACGGTTATGTTGGTATCACCGACTATGCTCAGGAGCAGTTGGGCAACGTGGTATATGTGGATATGCCAGAGGTGGACGACGAGGTAACAGCAGGTGAGGACTTCGGCGCTGTAGAGAGTGTGAAAGCAGCCAGCGATCTCATATCTCCCGTTAGCGGTGTGGTTGTAGAAATCAACGAGGAACTAGAAGACCAACCCGAACTCATCAACCAGGATGCTTTCGGCACATGGATCATGAAGGTAAAACTCTCCGACCCCTCCGAGGTGGACAACCTGCTCAGCGCTGCTGATTACGAGAACTGTTGCAAGTAATTATTGAACGGAAAAGTGAAAACGGAAAGCGGAAAACTGATTTGCGAAAATTTCTGTTATTGAGACAAAGTTTTCACCTTTGACTTGACACCTAACGTCGACCTTTGGTCCAGTTCTCCGTTTTCACTTTTCCGTTTTCTGTTTTTTTAAGCCTATGAAATACTTCCCACATACCGCCGATGACCTTCAGGAGATGCTGAAGGTTGTCGGCGTGAGTTCTTTAGAGGAACTATATTCCGAGATTCCCGAAGAACTGAAGTTCAACAAGGAACTTGCCTTGCCCTCTGCCATGTCGGAAATAGAGGTGAGAAGGGTTATAGGTGCTCTGGAGCAAACCAATGAGCAACTCATCTCCTTTGCCGGTGCCGGTGTCTATGACCACTACACTCCCAGTGTGGTGCCATATATTGCATCGCGTTCGGAATTCTCCACTTCTTACACTCCCTATCAGGCAGAGATCTCGCAAGGTACATTGCAATACATCTTTGAATACCAGAGCATGATGGCCGACCT
>JAFYVX010000158.1 GCA_017558255.1 Bacteroidaceae bacterium | reverse complement strand
TCACGCTTGCGCTGGAGGGTCGCAAACTTCGTTACGACAAGAGTGCGCAGAGGTTTTTATCCACCCCCTCCCCCCCCTGCGGGGTACTCTCTCCGAGCCTGACGTTTAGGGTTTAGAGTTTAGGTTTTAGAGTTTAGTGTTTAGTGTTTAGTGTTTAGAGTAGGATTATAACGACCAACAAGATTAAGCATGATTTAACTTTCACACTCCGCATGGAGCACCGTGCAACTGGTGCAGTTCTGCGTATTCCAGCGCCAGCGTGAACCACGTTGATAGGACTGGTAATTCTGCGTTTTCGGCGTATTCTGTGTGAGATAAAAGCGTTTTTTGCACGCGGAGGTCGCAAAGCGCGCAGAGAGTTTTATCCAGCCCCTCCCACCCCTGTGGGGTACGCCCGCCTGTCTCAGGGGGAGAGTCAGTTACAACAGAAAACACCGCGCTAGCCACTGTCACCTTTAGAACCCGAAGGGGAAGTCGTCGTCCTCTTCCAGAGTTTCCTCTTCCTCTGGGGAGGTGTTTTCTTCTGTGTCTGTGGTGTAGTCTATCTCGTCCTCGCCACGGATGAGTGTTCCGTCATCGATATGCAGTTCTTCAGGAATCTGCATTGGCGGGAATTGCTCCTCATAGAACTTGCTGTAGTCGTCGAAACTGAACTTAGTCCCCAGCAGTTTTAGATTCTCCTCCAGTATCAAAAGCGAGCGTATACCATCCAGCACGGTAGCCATGTGCCTGTCGGAGTATAGTTTCTGTGCATAGGCATGCACCTCCTCGTAACTGATGAAACCCTTCACCGCCAGCAGGCTTATATCACCCAGATCGCTGATTTCCAGTTCGAAGTTGCGCACCATAAAGGAAGTGAAGTTATACCTTGCCACCTCAAACAGCAGCTGATCCTCGTTCAATGCGCCCTTGGGGTATGCCAGCACGAACAGGAAGTTGCCCAGGCGGTCGGTCCTCAGCGTATCGGTACCAGCCAAGTTGTCCGAAGCAGCACCACTTGCCCTTCTTGCCCAGATGTCGCTGGCATCCCAGCGCTCGCCGTTAAGCAGACGTCCCTCGCTTACTCCCTTCATTATCTCCGCTGCCAGTTTGGCTATCTCCTCCGAGGAATACTTCTCCGTCAGTTCCTTCAGCGAGGCCAGGAAACCGTCCTTGTCGCCTGAGTACAGCTGGCTCATTGCATGCACAAACATGAAGCGTGCCCTGTGTTTGCCCTCGGGATAGTTCTCGGCAGAGAAGGCATATCCCTCCTTCACATGCTCGTAATCGTCCCTCATGTAGGCATTGTATGCATCGGCATAGATGGAGTCCTCGAGGTGGCGTCCTCCGCGGGCAATGAGTTCGTACTTGGGGTTGCCCAGCAACTGGGCATAGGCATTGTCGGGAAATTCTTCCACCACCCTCTGGCGGTACTGCATCGACTCGTCGTCCATCCCCAGGCGTCCGCATATCAGGAACAGGTGGTAGCATGCATCACCCACCTTCTCGTGCTCGGGATAGTCCATGATGAACCTTAGCAGTGTCCGGCGTGCCAAGTGGAAATTAGCCAGACGCTCCTGCTCCAGCACGCCGGCCTGGAACAATGCATCGCTCAGCAACTGGTGCGAAGCCTCCATCTGCTCCTCTGTTACGGGAATCTGCTTCAGGTAGAAGGCTTTGTTGCGCGGATCATTTTCCACGCTGTCCAGTTCCTCTTCCTCTTCGTAGTCCACCGTAGTTGTGTCCGTTTCGGCATCATCCATGAGTTCGGCGAGTACTTCCGGCAACTCCCCGTCAACGGCAAAGCCGCCTTTGTCCGACCATCGCCAGTAGTCGGTATTTTTTCTGTTGCCCCATTTGCGGAAGAAGGCACTCTTTCCCTTCTGCACTGTGCCGGAATTGCTGAAATACCAGCCCTGTGCCGAGGATTCTTTCCCTGTCTGTCCAGCAGGTGTCATCTGTTGCTGCTGGTTTGTGGCAGCAGTGTTGTTGCTGGCAGCGGTCCCGTTGGCCTCGTTGCGTCTTGCCTCCTCCTTTTCCTTCTCTATGTATTCCTTTGCCAGACGTTCGGCCACAGCCACACGCTCCGCCTCAGGCAGTTTGGCCAGGGCCTGCAGACTGTCCTGCAATTCTATTACCCCAAGTGGTTCGGCAAGTCCCTCCAGCATCTTTGCCCTTTGCTCCACCTCCTTGTACTCGTCCCTCTCCTTGTCCAGGGCAGAAAGGCACTCCTTGTAGCAGCGTGCCGCCTCCTTGTAGTCCTCCTGCTCCCAGTACAACGCGGCCAGGCGCAGCAGCAAAGTTGCCTTTGCTCCTCCATTCTTTCCTTCCAGCAGGCCCTTCTCCCATGCATAGGCACAGTTCAGTGAATCCCCTTTGTTCAGGTATATGTTGCCTATGGCCAGGTAGATCTGGTCGACATAGTCCTTGTTCTTCCCACTCTTTGCCATACGCTGCAGTTTGCGTATCATCTTGCGGGCCTGCGTGCTGCCTGTCATTTCAGACTGCAGCACACGGGCGTTCAGGCTCATCTCGTATGGCGGGTTGGCACGGATCACCTTCTTCAGTGCCTCGTATGCCTCCTGCCTGCGCCCCGTTTCCCGGCACAGTTGTCCCAGCAGGAAGTTCAGTCGTGCCTTTGCCATGCTTCCCTTCTGGGTGGCTATAGTTTTCTTCAGCAAGGGTATAGCCTCCTCGTACTGTCCCGTCTGTATCAGCCATGCCGTGCGGCTGTTGCTGTACTGTTGTGCGGTCTTGAAATCAAGACTGTCCTTTTGCATCTTGCGCAGCACATCCTCGGCATCGTAGGGCCAGTCCAGTGCCACGTAGCACCTTGCCAGCCACGTGCGTGCCAGGTTGGCCACTTCCGGTTGTGTGGCATACAGTCGTATAGTATAGTTGAATGTTGATGCAGCCTCTATGAACTCTCCCCTGTGGAACTGGCTCTCTCCCATCATCATCCATGCATGCCACAGATAGGGGTTGAACTCCTTTCGTGCCATGTAGTCCTTCATCTCCTGCGTACGCTTCTGTCCCGGTTTCAGTTTGGGTTTCTGCTTTATACTGTGCAGCTTGATGGCCTTCTCGCATTTCTCTATGGCAGTGGCATAACTTCCCTTGCCCATGGCGGCAGTGGCTTTGTTGGTGCTTATATACATGGGCAGCAGGGTGTTGTAGTCGTCCTTGTGTCCTTCAATCTGCGCAACCTGTCCCTTTTCAAACGCCACCTCCCCATTATACATTATATTGTAATGGGCAGTCATCGAATGATAGAAACGCGTCATGGGCGTATTCTTCTTCGTAGAACACGCCGCCAAGGCAAGGACGGAGATTACCGCCAACAGCATCGACTTTATAGCATTTCCATTCATTTTTTTGCAATATCGGGACACGCCCATGTCCGTTTGGTTGCGTTTATGCCAACTTCCCTACTTCGTTAAACTTTAAACGTTAAACATATAACGTACACCCCCGTCTGTTTATTGCCGTCTCTCACCTATTATCAGGAAAACTTCGTCCTTCAGTTCGTCGGGCAGCTCCACCTGGCGCAACTGCAGCGAGCGCACCCAACCTGCCACCTCGTCCTCGCGCATGGTATAGAGGACATAGCGGAACTCCTCAATCTCCGGTGGAAGGAATTCGTCCGAGGCTATGCCACGGAAGCGGTCGAGCTCCTCGTCGTCATAATACTCCACATCCTTGCTCACAGCAGCCAGAAGACTGTCCTTCTCGCATGTCTCGTGCATGCCGCAGCATTCGGCATCTGGTATCACTACACCTTCGCTGCCTTCGGCAACAGGTGTTTCCATATTGCTCATACTCATGCTATTTTGAATCCGGCCTTCTTCATGTCCTCCCAGAATCTTGGATAAGACTTGCTCACAACCTCCGGATTGTTTATCGTTATACTTCCTCTTGTCAATGCCACAGGGGCAAAAGCCATGGCCATCCTATGGTCTTCATAGGTATCTATTGCCACGCCGCAGTCTTCGCTCCGGTCTGAAATCATCTCTCCGTTCCATGACATGGCGTCGTCACCCTCCACGCCAATTTCGAATCCCAGCTTGCCTAATTCCTTCTGCAAAGCGGCAATGCGGTCGGTTTCCTTTATCCTCAGCGTCTGCAAACCGGATATCCTGAAATGCCTGCCCATCATGCAGCATGTAACCACTATGGTTTGTGCGAGGTCCGGATGCTCCACCAGGTTGCACTCAAAAGCGCCGTCATCGCAACTGCATTTTACAAGCCGCACTGCATTGTCGCAAAAGCGGGTTTCCACACCAAGGCGCAAGAACAGTTCTGCAACCTTCGAATCGCCCTGAAGACTGTTCTGGAACAGTCCCGGCAACGACACCTCTGCTCCAGGATCTGCCGCCAGTGCCACCATCTCGTACCAATAGGATGCAGCACTCCAGTCACTCTCTATATAATAAGGTATAGGAGAATAGCGTACCGGTTCCACACAAACCG
>JAFYVX010000157.1 GCA_017558255.1 Bacteroidaceae bacterium | reverse complement strand
TGACCTGTCTGGCCGTCGTGTAGAGAAGGCTGTGAAGGGTATCTATGTGGTAAACGGAGTTAAGGTTATCAAGTAACAGTTAGCAAAAATTAAATCGTAGGGACGCTGCGTGCAGCGTCTGCCAAACAGGCAAAGCGCACGTTGCGTCCCCACGATGTTAAACTAAAAAGAAGAAATACAATTATGAAGAAGACATATATTGCTCCTGCTGTGGAGGTTGTAAAGGTAGATGCTGTTGAGATTATGGCTACATCAAATGTGGTGGGATTCGGTCCAGCTGCAGACGGAATCGTAGAAGCCAATACCTATCGTGATTGGAACGAAGTGTGGAAGTATTAATAGCGAAGCAGTACAGTAGTAAGCATTCGACAAACTCAGGTAGTAATACCTATCTATACAACAATAGCAGCAATTGCTCGACTGAAGAGTAATTGCTGCTATTATATTATCCCAAATATGGTGGTTATTCGCTCTGAACCTCTACCTTCACGAGGCTCTGGCCGTTGACTATGAAGGCGGTCTGTACACGTTCCACAAGGGAGAGGCGTATGGCTATGGTCATGACGATGTCGCCGTTGTCCTTGTAGTCCTGGCCTACGATACGTGGTTGCAGGTCCTTGACCATGCGCATGACCATGTTCATGTGTTCATAGCCAAAGGTCAGTTTCAGCTCTTTCTCCACCAGACGCTCGCCGTATTCACCAGCCTCCAGTGCCTCGGCCGCAGCTGTGCGGTAGGCCACGATGAGACCGCTCGTACCCAGTTTCACTCCGCCGAAGTAGCGGATTACCAGGATTATGAGGTCGGAGACATCGGCGCTTACCATCTGTCCCAGAATGGGCTTGCCTGCAGTGCCGGAGGGCTCTCCGTTGTCATTGGAACGGTATTCCTCGCCCTCTGGTCCCAGACGGTATGCCCAGCAGACGTGGCGTGCGTCGAAATACTCCTTCTGGTACTTCGCCACCTGCTCCATTGCCTCCTCTGCAGTACGCACAGGTATAGCAAAAGCGAGGAACTTGCTCCTCAGTTCAGAGTAAGTTCCTTCGCTTGGTTTGGTCAATATCTTGTATGAGTCTCTCATTACGATAGTTTGTGTACCACCAGACCAGAACGCAGTTTGGGTTCGAACCATGTTGCCTTGGGAGGCATGATGTTACCGCTGTCTGCAATGTTTATGATCTGCTGCATGCTGACGGGGTAGAGTGCCAATGCCATGCGCATCTCTCCGCTATCCACGCGGCGCTTCAGTTCCTCCAGTCCGCGGAGTCCGCCAACGAAGTCAATGCGCTTGTCGCTACGCAGGTCCTTGATGCCAAGAATCTCGTCCAGGATGAGTTCGCTGCTGATGCTTACGTCCAGAGACTTGATGGGGTCGTTGTCGTCCGCCTTGCCGGGGAGAAGTTCCAGCTTGTACCACTCGCCATCCAGATACAGACTGAACTCGTGCAGTTTCTCGGGACGGTAGCAAGCCTCACCCATGGGGGTGACGGTAAAGTTCTCTGCCAGCAAGGACAGGAATTTCAGGCTGCTGTGTCCGTTGAGGTCCTTCACCACGCGGTTGTAGTCCAGGATGGTCAGCTGGCTTGCAGGGAAACATACTGCCATGAAGAAGTTGTACTCCTCATCGCCACGGTGGTTGGGATTCTGCTTTGCCTTCTCTGCACCTACAAGGGCAGCGGCAGCACTACGATGGTGGCCGTCAGCGATATATAGATATGGTATATCTGCAAAGGCCTTTGTGATGCTCTCCAGGTCCTGTTTGTCTTGGATGAGCCACAACTGGTGGCGGAAACCATCGCCCTCGGCAACGAAATCGTACTCGGGAGCAGTGCAAACATAGCGTGCAATGATGGCAGAGAGGACATCATTGTCGGGATAGGCGAAGAAGACAGGCTCCATGTTGGCATCGTTCACACGAACATGCTTCATGCGGTCCTCTTCCTTGTCGCGGCGTGTCAGCTCATGCTTCTTGATGACGCCGTTCATGTAGTCGTCCACGTATGCGCACACCACCAGACCGAACTGTGTCTTGCCGTTCATGGTCTGTGCGTAGATGTAGTAACCTTCCTCCTGGTCCTGCACGAGCCAACCCTGTTCCTGGAACTTCTTGAAGTTCTCGGCTGCCTTGGCATACACCTCGGGAGCATATTCGCTGGTGCCCACGGGGAAGTCTATCTCGGGCTTGATGATATGGTAAAGACTCTTCTCATTGCCCTCTGCTTCAGCTCTTGCCTCTTCCGAGTCAAGCACGTCGTAGGGGCGTGACTGTACCTGTTCAACAAGGTCTTTTGGTGGGCGCAAGCCCTTGAATGGTCTGATAATAGCCATAGTATTAGATTAGATTTATCTTGGGTTTATTATTTCTTCTTGCCGAAGAACTTGTCATATACAAACATTGCCACGGCAAAAACTAAGGCGTAAACTATGTACACGTAGAATGGGTTCTTGTCATCAAGTACAAACTCATCGCCAATCCACATGAAGAGGGCGAATAGCATGCCTGTTAACAAGGCGCCAAACATTTTTGAGTATGCCATATTTGTGTGTGTTTGTTTATTACTTGTTCAACTGGAACTTGGTGATGCCGTCCTTCAGGTATCCGACAATCTGCTTTGCTGCTGCTATGCCAGCGTTAACATTTGCTTCGGCAGTCTGTGCACCCATCTTCTTGGGGGTAGAGAAATAGCGGCCAGCAAGTGCCTCGGTGTATTCGGCGTGCATGTCGGGCTTGATGTCGGTAACATACTTCAGGTCGGTACGTTCCTTCATGAGTTCGAGAAGTGATGCTTCGTCGATGATCTCCTTGCGAGCTGTATTTGCAACGATGGCACCCTTCTTCATCTTGCCCACCAGTTCTGCATTTATGCTATTGCGTGTCTCGGCAGTTGCAGGGATGTGGAGGGAAACCACGTCGCACTGCTCGAAGAGTTCCACCTGGCTGGCGGCAGCCTTCACACCGGCGCTTTCTATTGCCTCGGCAGGGCAGAAGGCATCGTATGCCATCACCTCCATACCAAAGCCCTTGGCTATGCGTGCCACGTTGCGGCCAACATTGCCGAAAGCCAGGATACCCAGTTTCTTGCCCATCAGTTCAGTACCGCTTGTACCGTCGTAGAAGTTGCGCACTGCCATCACCAGCATGCCGAACACCAGTTCTGCCACACTGTTGGCATTCTGTCCGGGGGTGTTCATTGCCACCACGCCTGCCTTGGTGCATGCATCAAGGTCGAGATTGTCGAAACCGGCACCGGCACGAACGACAATCTTCAGGTTCTTGGCTGCCTCAACCACTTCTGCGTCTACTTTGTCAGAGCGCACGATAAGTGCATCAGCATCTGCAACAGCCTCCAGCAACTGTGCCTTTTCTGTGTATTTCTCCAGCAGAGCCAGTTCCATACCAGCTTCGTCTGCTACCTTCTTTATTCCGTCAACGGCCACCTTGCTGAAAGGCTTTTCCGTTGCAATAAGTATCTTTGCCATAATCAAATCTGTTTTAGGTATGTGTGTTCTATAATCATTTAGGGCCCCTCGAAACCTCTTTTGTCCTGAGTTTCGAAGAGCCCCGTATGTATTCTGTTATTAGTGCTGAGCTTCAAATTCCTGCATGCAGGCTACAAGTGCCTGAACGTCTTCCAGTTCAACGGCGTTGTACAGGCTTGCACGGAAACCGCCCACGCTGCGGTGTCCCTTGATACCCACCATGCCACGTTCTGTGGCGAAGGTCATGAACTCTGCCTCCAGGTCTTCGTAGCCCTCGTTCATCACGAAGCAAACGTTCATGCGGCTGCGGTCTTCGGTGTCCTTCACTGTGGCGCGGAACATCTTGTTGCGGTCAATCTCGCCATAGAGCAGGTTGGCCTTCTCGATGGCGCGGCGCTCCATTTCTGCCACACCGCCGTTGGCCTTGATCCAGCGCAGAGTCTGCAGAGCGCAGTAGATGGGCACTGTAGGAGGAGTGTTGAACATGGAACCGCCCTTGATGTGTGTGCGGTAGTCCAGCATTGTGGGAATGGCACGGCTCACCTTGCCCAGGCATTCGTCCTTGACAATGATGAAGGTAACACCAGCCATTGCCAGGTTCTTCTGTGCACCACCGTAGATCATAGCATACTTGCTGACGTTGATGGGGCGTGAGAAGATGTCCGAACTCATATCGGCAATCAGGGGCACGGGGCTGTCCAGATCACGACGGATTTCTGTACCGTAGATGGTGTTGTTGGTAGTGATGTGGAAGTAGTCTGCATCGGTAGGCACAGTGTAGTGCTTGGGGATGTAGGTGTAGTTGAAGTCGGCACTTGATGCCACCTCCACGCACTCGCCGAAGAGCTTTGCCTCGGCCATGGCCTTCTTCGCCCAAACACCGGTGTTGATGTAGGCTGCCTTCTGCTCCAGGAAGTTATATGGGATCATACAGAACTCCAGACTGGCACCGCCACCCAGGAAGAGCACGCTGTATCCTTCGGGGATGTTCAGCAACTCCTTGAACAGGGCAACTGCTTCGTCCAGTACGGGCTGGAAGTTCTTGGCACGATGACTCATCTCCATCAGTGAGAGGCCACTGCCTTCAAATTCGATACATGCTTTAGAAACTGCCTCCATTACCTCTTTGGGCAACTTGGAGGGACCTGCATTGAAATTATACTTTTTCATAGTCTTGTTAGTATTATTTCAGGTACAATATATAAATAAAAAAAGTCGGGGTGACCCGACTCGAACGGGCGACCACCTGGTCCCAAACCAGGTGCGCTACCAACTGCGCTACACCCCGATGTGCCTTGCCCTTAAGCTTAACACATTGCAAAGGTAAATCCTTTTTTTTGTTTATGCAAGCAAAACGTAATATATTTTTCTAAAAAAGTATCAATCCTGCTACTCCGCACATGCAGATGAGCATAATGGGATTGAGTTTGTAGACCTGCCTGCCAATGAAGGTAAAGACAAAGAGTCCCAGGCTTATCCAGAAATGCCATGGGCTGGTGCTGGGGTTGCCGAAGTTCTCCTCGTTGCATAGCAG
>JAFYVX010000156.1 GCA_017558255.1 Bacteroidaceae bacterium | reverse complement strand
ACACTAAACACTACACACTAAACTCTAAACAAGAGCGCAGCGTCTCACTAAACAAAAGCGTAGCGCCCCACTAAACCCTAAATAAGACGAAGACGAAGACGAGAACACTAAACACTACACACTAAACTCTAAACAAGAGCGAAGCGCCCCACTAAACAAAAGCGAAGCGCCCCACTAAACTCTAAACTCTAAACCCTAAACTAAATACTCCAGACGGTGTAGAGGTAGATGAGAGAGGCGGGGATGGCAAGGAGGCTGCTGTCGAAACGGTCGAGGAAACCTCCGTGACCAGGAAGGACATTGCCGCTGTCCTTGATACCAAGCTGACGCTTGATCTGACTTTCAACCAGGTCGCCCCATGTGCCGAAGATGGCAACAACAAGACCAAAGCCCATCCACTGAACGAGAGAAAGAGAGGGTTCGTAGCGAGAAATTACCGCTCCTACCGCCACGGCAAGCAGAGTACCTCCAATGCTGCCTACCCAAGACTTCTTGGGAGAGATGCTGGGGAAGAGCTTATAGGGTATCTTCCTGCCCAGAAGAGAACCTACACAATATGCACCGGTGTCGCTGCTCCACAGGAACAAGAACACCGCAAGTGGATACATATAGACATAGGCAGTGCCCAAGGGACCCATGGGGTATGGTATAAAGGAAATGGCATTGAGCAGTGCAAAAGGAAGTGCCACATAGACCTGCGACATCATGGTAAACGCCCATGACTTCAGTGCATTATGCCTGCCGAAATACAATGGCGACACAAGCAGATAGATGAGCATGGCAACGTATGGCAGGAATACAGATGCCGGCATTATCAGCAAATTGGCATAACCACAGCTGTAGGCAAAGAATGCCAGGTAAAGGAATATGCTTGCAACGGTGGACATAAAGAAGTTGACACGCACGTCTTCCTGCTGGTTGACAATACGGCAGAACTCTAAGGTTGCAAGAGCTGATACTACGGCAAAGAGGGTACCGAAGGTGAAAGGACTGTAAATGATGGCGCCGACCAATACGGCTACAAATGCTATACCTGTGAAGGTGCGGAGAATGAAGTTGTTCATGTTTGGCTATGGCGACAGGGTCGCGGTTAATGTGGCTTTGCCACGGTTAATTGTCGCGGGGCGACAGGTTAAGCGCCGTTTCACGGCTGGGTTAAAAGCTGCGGGGCAGCGGTTAATAGCAGCAGAGCGCTGGTTAATGTGGCTTTGCCACGGGGAGCGGGGAGCGGATGAGCGGGGAGCGGATGAGCGGTGAGCGGATGAGCGGTGAGCGGATGAGCGGTGAGCGGATGATTATCCACCCCCTCCGCTGCGCTCGTCCCCCTGTCTCAGGGGGACAGTCTGCTGGCGCGGTGAGAGGTGAGCGGGTGAGCGTTTTCGTTTTAATCCGACTGCGTCGTCTTGACTTTGCTCACGCTCGGCAATTCAAACAAGTTTGATTGCTCTCACTTAATCGCAAAGTTCGTCTTCGTTATTGAATCAGGGTTCCAGAAGTTCTTCTGTGCGGCTGGACCAGGGGCGCTTGCCAAAGATGTTTTCCACGTCTTCGGCGAAGATGACTTCACGCTCCTGAAGGATCTGTGCCAATTGGGCATGGCCTTCGCTCTTCTCGGCAAGGAGTGCCTTGGCACGTGCATACTGTTCGGATATCATGCGCTGCACCTCGGCATCTATCTGACGGGCGGTTTCCTCGCTATAGGGGCGCTGGAACTGATACTCGTCGTTGTTGTAGTAGCAGAGGTTGGGCAACTTGTCGCTCATGCCCATATATGCTATCATGCCGTATGCCTGCTTGGTGACACGCTCCAGGTCGTTCATGGCTCCAGAGGAGATGTGACCGGTGAAGAGTTCCTCGGCAGCACGTCCGCCCAGAGTGGCACACATCTCGTCGAGCATCTGCTCCTTGGTGGTAATCTGTCGTTCCTCGGGCAGATACCATGCTGCTCCCAGGGCACGACCACGGGGAACGATGGTAACCTTGACAAGAGGATTGGCATACTGGAGGTGCCAGCTTACGGTGGCATGGCCAGCCTCGTGAAGGGCTATGGTGCGTTTCTCCTCCACGGTCATCACCTTGGTCTTCTTCTCCAGACCGCCGATTATACGGTCCACGGCAGAAAGGAAGTCTTCCTTGGAGACGGTGTTATGCCCATGGCGTGCAGCAATGAGGGCAGCCTCGTTGCAGACGTTGGCAATGTCGGCACCGGAGAAACCGGGGGTCTGGCGTGAGAGGAAATCGAGGTCGAGGTCATCCGCCTTCTTGATGGGGCGCAGGTGCACCTCGAAGATGGCACGGCGCTCATTGACATCGGGCAGATCTACGTGTATCTGCCGGTCAAAACGTCCGGCACGCAACAGAGCCTTGTCCAGGATGTCGGCACGGTTGGTAGCAGCCAGGATGATGACACCGCTGTTGGTACCGAAACCGTCCATCTCGGTGAGCAACTGGTTCAGTGTGTTCTCGCGCTCATCGTTGCCGCCAGTACTGATGTTGCGGCTGCGGGCACGGCCTACGGCATCGATCTCGTCGATGAAGATGATGCAAGGACTCTTCTCCTTGGCCTTGCGGAAGAGGTCGCGGACACGACTGGCGCCGACACCAACGAACATCTCCACGAAATCCGAACCGCTCATGGAGAAGAAGGGCACGTCTGCCTCGCCTGCCACAGCCTTGGCAAGGAGGGTCTTACCAGTTCCCGGAGGACCTACAAGCAATGCGCCCTTGGGTATCTTGCCGCCCAGTTCGGTGTACTTGGCAGGGTTCTTGAGGAAGTCCACAATCTCCTGAACCTCCTGCTTGGCGCCTTCCTGACCGGCAACGTCCTTGAACGTAACCTTGGCATCCTCCTTCTCGATGAGACGGGCACGGCTCTTGCCCACATTGAAGATGCCCATGGGGCCGCCACCGGCATCGCCACCGGAAGAACCGCCACCGCTCATACGGCGCATAATGAAGATCCAGAAGAAGACGAGCAGGAGCATGGGGGCGATGTTGATGAGGAAACTCCACCAGGGAGAATCCACCTCGTGCTCGTAGCGCACCTCACCATTGAAGTTGCCATTGGCACGCTCAGCCTCCATGAACTCGTCCAGCTTGTCGGAACTGGGATACTGGGTTATGACAGATGGTTTCTGCCCCTTGAAGTCGCTGGTTCCAGGGAATACATCGCGATAGTGCTCGGGGAGCAATTGCAGGACGGCAGTGCCTTTGTCCTTGTTGGCCAGGAGTTCCTTGCCATAGCCCTTGCGAACACAATTCTGAAATTCGGTGTAACTGACCTCCTTGGTTGAAGAAGGTGTCAACGACTCGCCGTCGCCGGTGATGAACAGAAAGCCCAAGACAGCCAGGATAACGAGGTATACCCAGGTGAAATTGAAAGAGGACTTCTGCTTCTTGCTGTTATTGGCCATACTAAATGCAGCTTCTAAAAATCAGTTTATCCTTATAGACTCAAACTAATCCAAATCGGGTATTTCGGGTATTTCGGTTATTTCGGCATCTGCCCACAGATGCTCGATGTCGTAAAAAGCACGTTCCTCGGGCAGGAAAATATGCACGATGATGTCGGCATAGTCCATTGCCACCCAGTTGCTGTTGCGCAAGCCATCCACTGCCAGGGGACGCGCTCCACAGAGTTCGCGTGCCTTGTCGCCCACACTCATTGCCAGGGCATGCACCTGTGTGGGGCTGCCACCTTGTGCAATGACAAAGTAGGTACAGATAGTGTCGTCTATACCGCTGAGGTCTACGATGGAGATATTATGTCCTTTCTTGTCCTGAATGCCATCGATGATGGAATCAAGCAACTTATGTTTTCCTGCCTTATACATTATATATTATATTATTGAGCACCAAAGGTACGACTTTTAGGGGTAGAAGACAAAGAAAAGGGGCGTTTTCAAACATTTTTTGTGATTTTTTTACCAAAATGTTTGGTGATGTCGCAAAAACGTCTTACCTTTGCACTCGCAAACAAGGAACAACGCTTGCATGCAAGACAAACCTTGAGCAAACATATTGATTGGGCTATGGTGTAATGGTAACACTGCAGATTCTGGTCCTGCCTTTCCTGGTTCGAGTCCGGGTAGCCCAACAGAAAATAGGGATTCATCGAAAGATGGATCCTTTTTTGTTTACGGGAACGAGGAGGAGGACGGACAATGCACCTGCGGTGCGGTTAATAGCGACAGGGTCGCTGGTTAATTGTCGCGAGGCGACAGGTTAAGCGCCGTTTCACGGCTGGGTTAATGCTGCAGGGCAGCGGTGAATAGCGACAGAGTCGCTGGTTAAGAGCAGCAGGGCTGCTGGTTAATCGCGTTTATTCCGTTGATAATTGAATCTCACGCAGACTGCTTTGCGCTCTCTTGTCGTAACGAAGTTTGCGACCCCTCCAGCGCCAGCGTGAAACACCAAAGGGAATAAAACTTTGCGCTCTTTGCGCTCTTTGCGTGCAAAAAAAATCGTTCTTATCTTTTATCTCACGCAGAAATATAGGACATGACCAAATAAATTTGCGTCTTTTTTCTGTTATTTACTTAAAAATGAAGTCTGGTTTCTTGACGAAGGGTGTTTGTCGCTTGATTACGGCGAACATCCTCAACAATAGTT
>JAFYVX010000155.1 GCA_017558255.1 Bacteroidaceae bacterium | reverse complement strand
TGTGCCAAGCACTGGCTGGACTTATGCTGCACTCACAGAGCAACCTTTCTATAGCACCTATGCTATTTGGGAAACAGAGGTTCAGATAGTGGAAGGTGAACCATTCACCGCAACAATTGCTTCTGAGAAGACCAGCTTCACAGCTGGCGAAAAGGTAACAGTACAGTGGGGTGTTAACGAAAGCTACTTTACTGCAGACAGCCGTCTGCGCGTCACCATGTCCGACGACTATGGCAAGACCTTCGAGTATGTGCTTGCAGAGAGTGTTGAGGCACTAAGCGGTGAATGCACCGTGACTATGCCAAATGTTGAGGTAGGACAGGTAGATGTAGACTTCTCTACAGCAGTGCGCAAGATGAACGGTGGTGTCATCAAGGTGGAAGAAATCGGTGGCGCTGCATTTACCATGACCGTACTTGACCCCAACAGCGACAAGGGCTTTACTGTGGACAATACCTCTGTTACAAGCTACATTGGAGCGTATAAGATGGGGACCTTCTATGCCAACGATCCCATGACTATCCCTACTGGTGTGACTGCTTATGTGGCAACAACTCTTCCTGTGATGAATGACGGAGTTGGTACAATTGCCATGACAGCCATTACCGACGTAATTCCTGCCAAGACAGGTGTATTGCTCTGTGCAGAAGAGGGTGAATATGTATTTCGCAAGGCTGAATCAGAAGGTACTGCCGTAACAGGTAACATGCTGTATGGTTATGCTGGTGCCAACGAGTACGAAGAGGTGGAAAAACCTGAGGATGGTTCTGCCAACTATGTTCTTGCAGTGGAAGAGGATAAGGTTGGTTTCTACAAGAAAGATACCGGTTTCAAGGTGTACAATAACAAGGCTTATCTAAATCTACCTTCCAGTGTTGCCAAGGCACGTGCCATCTACTTCGACTTCGGTGGCGAGACTGGCATCCTGGAAACGGAAAACGGAGAAGTCAAAACTGAAAACTGCTATGACTTGTCTGGTCGTCGTGTGAAGAAGACACAGAATGGTGTCTATATCGTTAACGGAGTTAAGGTCGTGAAGTAAGTTTGTGACAGATGACCAAAATGACAAATGCACATAGCGCTCCGAAACTGTTGGCGTACACATCCAACCAGTCGCCATGGCGGCTGGTGGTAAGGTGGGCTTGACACAATTCCATCAGACCGCCGTAGACGGAAGCTATGATAGCGATAACAAGGAACTGCCAGATGGCGGTTCCTTTGTTTTTGCGTAATTGCCATTGTACTTTGCGAGCAGAAAGCTTTCGTCTAAGGTACTCAGCCCGGAGCACATAGTCTATGCCCATCACCAAAGTGAGAAAACCATACATGACCCAGTGTGCCCACTTGTCGGCAAACTGTATGTCTGTCTTGGGAAATTCCTGTGCCGGCATCAGACTGAGCACGGCAATGAGCAGGAGGGTGAGCAGACTGAATATGTGATGTCTGATGTATGTCATTTTATGATGCTTGTATATAAATTCATGTATCTTGAGGCAACAACTTCTGCTGAGTATTTTTTCAGCACCTCTGTCCTGATTGTCTCCCTGTTGATGGCTGTCCCTTCGGTGAGAGCCCACACAATGCCTTCTGCCAGACTTGCGGGTGAAAGATACTCGGCAAGGTATCCGTTTTCTTTGTGTCTGATGATGTCCGTTTGTCCGCTGTTGCCAAAAGAGACGGGCAAGCATCCGCATGCCTGTGCCTCTATCAGAGTTTGGCCGAAAGTCTCGTAATGCGAGGCGGAAATGAGAGCATCGGAGGCTGAGTAAAGCATGGACAGCGTGGCATTGTCCTTCACCCAACCAATGTCGGTGTGGTCTATGGGTATGTGTGGTTTGGCCTGCTTGAATATGCCAAAGGTTACCAGATGCAGGTCTTTCGCAAAATCCGGATTGTGCGCTTTCAGATAACTGAGAGCGTCAAGTATCATCGTGAAACCTTTTATTGGGTCGTCTACTCTGGCCGCTCCGAAAATGATGATTCTTTTGTCTGAGGGTAGTCCAAACTGCTTGCGGCATTCGGCCTTGTCCATTATCTGGAAGTCGGACAAGGACAACGTGTTTGGTATGGTGTCTATGGGACAGTTCTTCAGCAGGGCGCTTTCTTTTGCCAGTTGCTCAAGCCAACTGCTAACCGTGATGACGTGTATTGCCTTGTTGGTAAGCAATCTTTTTTTCTTGTGGAACACCCTGTTGGCAAGGTCGTGCTCGCCAGGGAATCTCAGGAACGGACAATGTTTGCATTCGGTCTTGTATCTGTCGCATGTGTATGCATGATGGCATATTGCGGTACATTCCCACATGTCGTGCATGGTCCACACAACAGGTTTGCCTGACTCAAGTATCTGTTGTATGTTCTTTAAGGAAATCATTCCCTGGTTCACCCAGTGAAGGTGTATTATGTCTGCTTCCTGAAATTCCTTGACCTTAGTGACGTCGTACCCAGTGTTGGCAATGGATACCTTGAACAGGTTGCGCTTGCTGAAGAGGTTGTTTGCCCAGATGACAATACGTTCCCATACGAACTTCCAGACGTCCAGTCTGCCTTGCTTTATTTCTATCACATTCTGAAGGTCTGTCTGCTTGTCGCGGACCAGCATTTTTGCATTTATGCCTATACCGTTAAGGGCAGTCAGCAGGCGGCGTGCTGCTATAGCACCTCCTCCGGAGCGTTCTGCGGTGGATATTATCAGGACGTTCATTTTTTGTTGTTATGCTTGTGTGGTTTGCCTAATTATACTCTTTTCTTCCCATCCACTTCTTAAGTCGGTTCTTTATTGCAGTGCTAATGGCAGAGAGGTTGCCATAACGCAGGTTCAGGAACAGTTCCTCAAAACTTCTTGCCACCTTTACCCAAGGGCACATCCAACCCAGTATCCGATATGCGCGATGCCTATAGGCGATGTGCTCTATGATGTATTTGGGATGTACCAATGGTGTGCGTGTTGTTGTCTCGTGGCTGTAGGCATCGAGTTCGAAACGCTTCATGGTGAAGATACGACGGAAACCTCGTGGCAGGGTGTTCAGGTTGGAACCATAGTGTGTGCTGTCTGCCGTGGCACCAAGGTTGTTGATGAGGTTGCGCCTGGGCGTGATGCACAGTCCGTTGTTGAGCATGAGGTGTGACCAGAAGATGCTCTCGTAGAATGCCTTGTTCTGGTCCCTGTGCCTGCGGCTCATGCGCAAGAAGTCGTCCCTGATTCCGCGCTCTTTCATGTGTGCCTGCAGATGTCGTATTGCCTGTTCGTCATCCAACCACGTGTAATGTTCGTCCCATTGGTCCAGGACCCTTCGCCACGAAGCCCATCCCCATATGCACAGGTGTGCGCTGAAAAAGTAGTCTTCCTTGATGTCTTTGGTCTCCTCCTCCAGGTTGAAACCAGTTATCATAGTGACACGTGGGTCGTTTTCGTATTTGTCAAGCATCTCCTTACAGAAATGGAAGAAGCTGACCGACGGTATGCTGTCATCCTCCAGGGCTATGCACTTGTCCGAAATGGAGAACGCCCATTTCTGCGCAAGGTAGTTGGAGGGGTCGCAACCGGAGTTCTTCTCCTGAAAGGCTGTGTGTACCTCACACTCCCAGTCTATGTCTGACACAACCTGGCGGCATGCCAGTATGCCAGGCATGTCCTTTTCGCTTCGGGGACCGTCCTGATAAAGGAATAGTCGCGAAGGTCGTGCTTTCTTTACCTGCTCGAAGACCTGACCCAGTTGGTTGGGGCGGTTAAAGAAAAGAATGAGGACAGAAACGTCTACTAAAGCTTCTTTCATGGTCGAAATATGATATTATGCGTATCAAAGTTACGATTAAGTGAGGGAAAAAGCAAACTTTTCTGCTCTCACTTGTTCGCAAATTTGGAAATTCGCTCTCTTAATCGTAACTTTGACTGGCATATTGACGAATAATATATACAAAATAGATAAGACCATGAGAAAGATTGCGGTTTTCATCCTGTCATTCTTCTGTCTGGGAAACATACTTGCCCAGCAACCCTGTTTTCCTGTTGATTCCATTCCGGAATATCTGAAGAGCAACCAGAATTACGAAGGTGCATGCAAGGGAGATCCAGAGGCACTGACCCAATTTGCTACTTCGTGCAGGTTTTCCAATCCCAAGATTTCATTGCTGTGTTTCAAGAATGCTTCAGAACAAGGCTATTCTATTGCGACTGTGAGACTGGCAGACCTGTATCTTCAGGGTTTAAACGGTATCCAACGGGATATGGAACTTGCAAAGCATTATTATCAGGTTGCACTGAAACAGGATGTGACTGGTTGGGCACATTTTGCCTATGGCTATCGCTGTGCAAGTGGAGCTTTGGCGAAGGCCGACATTGAACAAGCGAAGTCTTACTGGCTTAAGGGAGCCGAAATGGGTAACCTGGAAGCCCAATGCGAACTTGCACGCTTCTACTATGAAGGTGAATATTTTGAACAGGATTATGTGGAGGCAAAGAAATGGATAGATAAGGTCCTGATGCAACCAGCAGCATCGTCAACTGAATACACGAAAAGTACTGTGAGAAAAATGCTTGCAGACATGTATGAGCGTGGTTTGGGCGTGGAGAAGAGTGCTTCAAATGCGTTTCAAGTATACTTGGCCGATAGCAATTGGGTTAAGATTGCAGAATGCTACGAAACAGGCCATGGCCTAAAGGCCAATGTCAAAAAGGCGTTGTTATATTACGAGAAGGTCTTGGCGAACAACTTCATGGATGTTGATGATGCATGTCAAAGGGCAGTTGATTTCATGGAAAAAAACAGCAAATCCAACAGTGGGCACATACACTTCATTCTGGGTGAACATTATGCAAGGCAGGCATCCCTGTTTGACAATCGTTTGGCATATGATTATAGACGGCAGAACGGTGAGTACAAGTCTTTTAGTGGCGTTTCCCCTCTTCATGAGAAGGCTATTGAGAATTGGGAGGCCTCAGCCGCTACCGGATACGCCAAGGCTATTTCCAGATTGGTGGATTGCTATTTGAACGGTAATCATGTCAAGGCGGATACTGTGAAGGCAACCGAGTGGCTGAAATTTGGTGCTAAGAAGACAAAGGACAAGGACCTGCTGTACAAGATGGCATGGCATAATGCAAAGGGAATCGGTATGCCGGTAAACGAATCGGAAGCCGTTAAGTGGTACACTAAAGCGGTAAAGGCCGGGCACTATGTCGCTGCCACCAACCTGGGCTGGTGCTACGATAATGGATTTGGGTGCAAGGTGGATAAAAAGAAGGCGGTCAAATACTACAGCATTGCAGCAGAGCATGGAGAAGCCTTGGCACTCAATAATCTGGGGTTTGCCTATATCAGAGGTATGGGTGTGGCTGTTGATCAGGAAAAGGGTATTGCTTTGGTCCAAAAAGCAATAGAGAAGGGATACACTCAGGCTATTCCCTATCTCAGTCAGATGCTGATATTTGGTATGTTCAATGTCAAACCTGATTACGAGAAGGGCGCGGCAATATTCCGTTCTTTGGATGACAGTTTGAGACATGCAAATTATGAATGTCTGGCATCCCTGAATTCGCTTGTCTCCCATAAACCGGAACTGGCAACGGACCCTACCGAAATGCTGCGTCGCTACACGGGGCATCTGAAGTATATCAATCCTTATTTCAGCAGCAACAAGGCTAAGACGTTCCTCAGCCAATACATGGATATCATTGGACAGTGTAAGCATGTGACAAGCAAGGACTTCCTTGATGCATTGCAATGGATAAGGACAGAGAGCGCAGCAGGGAATAACGAGATAAAGGCCATCCTGTATGCTGTGCTTGAGGAACATCCGGAATTGGCCAAGGATGAAGGTGAGGCGTTTGGATGTCTGCGTGAATTGGCAGAAACAGGTAATGCGGATTATCAGTTCCAAATGGCATGGAGCTATGCCAAGGGTTTGGGTGTGCAGGTGGATTCGGTAGAGGCTGTCAAGTGGTATGAAAAGTCAGCTGCTAACGGTCATTCACAGGCCGCATTCAACCTGGGGTGGTGCTATGACTTTGCATTTGGATGCGAGAAGGACCCGGAAAAGGCTCTTGTCTGGTACGAGAAGGCGTCCGAACTGGGTCATTTAACCGCAGATTACGAAATAGGCAGACGCTATTTCGTCGGATACGAAGTGGAAAGGGATGTAGAGAAGGCAATACCGTATTTGAACAAGGTTGTGTCGAATAAGGGTTCCCAGGTGGCAGAAGCAGCTCTGATGCTTGCCAAGCATTACTGGGAGACCAGGAATTACGCTTCGCTGATAGCAATGATAGAGGGGATTCCCAACAACTGTACCCATTATATTGTACCGTTATATTTCTATCGTGCAATGGCTTTGCTTGAATTGGGCAAGGAGGATGAGGCTTTTAAGGTTTTGGTGCTTGGTTACAGGAACATGCTGATGCTTGAAAGTTATGAGACACCTGATGCTTCTGCAGCGCCTGGAAACAACAAATACATCTTTGTTGTGGACGGTATTCCCTATGTTGATTATGTCCCTGCAGAAGTCGACAATAATGTTGCTTATGTCTTGGAGAAGTTCAAGATTCAGGACAAGGATTTAGTGCAGATGACATGGGATGATGCCAGGTACGTGATACGAACCAAGAGTAATGGACAGGAGGTTGTCGCGGCTCTTGTGGCGGAGATGTCAAAGGAAATGCTTCCGGAAATATATAAGCGTTATGCCGACGCATTGGGTAGTGTTGTGCCGGAAGACGAGATATGTAAGGTGGCATTTGAAAAGGCTCAAGGCAAAAGATGAAGCAGGGTCTGTAAAGAAATGGCAATATGCAGAAAAACAAGGTAATAGCCATACTATTGGCAGGGGGTAGCGGTAGTCGTTTTGGTGCAGACCGCCCCAAACAGTTTCTGGAGGTGGACGGGTGTACGGTGCTTGAACATAGCATCCGTGCATTCCATCGTTCCTCATTGGTGGATGAGATAGTCGTCATCACCCGTCAGGATTTTGTAGATGAGGTAAGGCAGATAGCTTCTGCGTACCCCAAGGTGAAGCACGTTCGGCCGGGTGGCAAGGAGCGCTATCATAGTACACTCTCGGCATTGGAGGTGTGTACCGATGCCGAAGATTTGCTCCTGATTCATGATGCGGTGCGCCCTTTGGTCAGCGAGGCCATTATTTCCAGATGTGTGGATGCACTGAAGACCTATGACGCTATAGGCGTGGCGGTGCCAAGTACCGATACCATCGTCCGAGTGGATGAGAACGAGTGCATTGTGGAAACCTTGCCTCGTGTGGTGCTCCGCAACATGCAGACTCCCCAGGGCTTCCGCCAGAGGATTCTGCGTCAGGCATTCGATATCGGCCTGCAAGACCCCAACTTTGCCCCCACCGACGATTGCGGTGTGGTACGTACTTATTTGAGTGATGTGCCAATAAAGATTGTGGAGGGCGAGGTTACGAACATCAAGATAACTTATCCCAAGGATCTGGAAATGATAACGTTTAACCAACACCTTATGTAGGGCTCAGTTTCCCTATAGGAAAACTCCAGTTCTCCAATGCGAAAACTCCAGTTCTCTCGTTGGAGAACTGGCTTGATACTATTATGTGCAGAAAAGGTTGATGTGGTGATGCTTATTTTTTCTTGTGCAGGAGATAGCCTATTGTCTCGCGCATGATTTTGGCACCGCTTATCCACATGATGCCGCCATACAAAAGTGCTGCTATTGCCATGCGGGAGAGCATGAGGCACCAGAGGTTTCCTATGGGCAGGGTAATCCACCATGTGAAGCCAAGAATGCCTATGGTGAAGAACAGGAATGGCATGGTGTCCAGTGCAGCCCAACGCCATTTCATGCCTATCAGTCTTTTTGCCCACCATTGCCATATGCCGAGCCACAGAACGTTCAGGGCGATGAAGTACACTACCATGTGAATCATACCATAACCGTTGATGTACAGCAGAATAAGTCCTGTCCATACCGCAAGGCACTGACCTATAGTGCATGCCATGTTCACGCCGCTATGACCACGGCTTATGGTAAGGTTGCTGTACAGGGTGTTCAAGGGGAAGAAAGCACCGTGGATGCATAACATGGCCAGGATCCTGCCACTTTCTGCCCATCTCTCTCCGCCTACAATCAAAATGAACTCCTCGGCTATTATGCCCAATCCTAAGAGTGCAGGGAAGCAGATAAAGCACACGAAGCGCAACATCTTTCGGAAGACCTGTACGTATCTGTCCTTGTCTGTGGCAACTTGTGCCAATGTGGGCTGTGCCACGGCAATAACCATTCCGTTTATGGTGCCGGCCGCCATGTCGTCCCATTTGCGTGCCGTACCATAGATGCCTGCCTGCCTATTGCCGAAGTATTTACCGAGCAACACGCTGAAGGCATGATTGTTGAGGATGTTGAAAATGTATGTGACAAGGAGTTTGCTGCTGAACTTGAACATCTGCCATGCTGGTCGCAGGTTGATGTCCAATGAAGGTCGCCAACTGGAATAAAACCAATTCATCATCTGTACCACAACAACAAAGGTGACCGTTTGGCTTGCTATACCCCAATGGGCGAATCCCATGTATGCCATGCTCACACCCACGATGCCGGAAACCAGCATGGCGGTGATACCGCAGATGCTTGTCTCCCTTACCATCATATGTCCGAAGAGATATGCCCTCTGCACAGTGCCGAAACTGGCAAAAACGAAACTCAGGAACATGAATCGTGCCAGTGGGATGAGGTCGGGGTCGCCATAGAAACCGGCAATTGACGGTGCCAGGAACCATAGCAGGACATAGATGCCGGAACTGACCATGATATTGAACCAGAACACGGCATTATACTCTTCGTGCGAAGGTTCGCGCTTGTTGCAAAGGGCAGCAGAGAAACCGCTTTCTTGCAAGGCACTGGCCAGTGTGGCAAAGATATTGAGCATGTACACCTTGCCCCAATCTGCAGGTGTGAGCAGGCGCATCAGCGCCAGACCAAACAAGGCACCGAGCAACTGCATTATGCCGTTGCTCATACCGCCCCAAAGCAGACCGCGCGCCGTGCGTTCTTTCAGAGATTTTTCGCTCATTTCGAAGTCAAAGGTAGGAAATATTACTGATTTTACCTACCTCGGCACCACATAAATGTTCTAAAATGCAGGTATGAAGGTATTTTCCCTTCTTCGCGCGTGCGATACTTCATTTCTTTTTGCTACCTTTGCGAGGATTTTAGCCCAGTTTTAGGGCTTTTCGTGACTGAAATAATTAAAACAAAACCTAAGATAATGGAAAAGATTCAGGAACTCACAGAGAAAATCTATCGTGAGGGCGTAGAGAAGGGTCAGGCCGAGGCCGATCGTATTGTTCAGGAAGCCAAGGAGCAGGCTGCGCAGATTATTGCTGAAGCCAAGAAGAAGGCTGCCGACATTGAAGCGGCAGGCAAGAAGGCCGTAGTGGAGATGGAGGCAAACACAAAGAACGAACTGAAGTTGTTCACCGCTCAGTCGCTGAGTGCACTGAAGAGCGAGATTGCCAACGTGCTCACCGCTTCTACGGTCGGTCAGGCAGTGGACAAGCTCGTGTCCGACAAGGACTTCCTGTGCAAGTTCACCGTAGCTCTGGCAACCAAGTGGGCGGAGAACGAGCCCATCGTGATAGAATCTGCCGATGCAGACGCA
>JAFYVX010000154.1 GCA_017558255.1 Bacteroidaceae bacterium | reverse complement strand
GTACATGCCAGTACCCTTGGTGATGCCTGTAAGCTTGAGGTTGGTACCCTTAAGGATATTGGGAGTTGTAGGAGCTGTGTTATCCTCGGCAAGCAGCTTTACAGTGTACTTGGCAGGACTGCCTACATATACAACGGGCATATTTGCAGGAACAATGTTGCCCTCTATCTTATCCAATGCCAGGTACTGATAGTCGGTACCTTCGTAGTTGATCTTGGCAGTTGCGCTTACTACATTAGCCTCCACTCCCGCGGGCAATTCAATAGCAAAGGGATAGCAAGCCATATAGTAACCGGCTGCTGGGATTGACAATTCGGCTGTTATCACCTCCTCTACTGTCCAGATGTTGTTGGCATCAGCAGAACCACCACCCCAGAAACCTGTTTCTGTAGCGTTGTACGAATTGATGTACTGACCACCGCCGTTCAGACTGAATGTATAAGTACCTTTAGCTTCGTCAACACATGCCGCTTCGAAATAGGGAGCATATGCCTTGTCGCAAAGTTCAGTTGTCTTACTACTTGCTGTACCGGTGAAATAGGAATCGCTCTGAGGGTTATAGAGGTAGGTCTTACCGTCTCTCTTCTCCAGGAACCACACGAAATTGGCAGAGTTAGACTTTGCTGCTCGTGCCAGGCTCCAGGTAATCTTTCCCTTTGTGTCAATGGATGTGGCAGAACCGCAACTCAGCGCATTGCCCTTACCCACGCTGGTAATGGTGTAGAACTTGTTTGCTTCAAGACCTTTCTGGAAATTGCTCTTTTCATAGATCTTTGTACGTGTGCCGTCATATCCAACAGCCATGATATAGGCAGAAGCATCAGACTCTTCTGTAGCTGCAGGATACAGAACCATAGTATAGGAATGGGCATCGTCTGCACCAAGACCATACATGGTAATGCGGATAAGTGAGTCCTTTGCATTGTATGTCTCAAAGGCAACAGCATTCTTTACCTTACTGTGTTCAACCTTTACCTTTCCGTTAGAATATGTGCAGCCATCTCCCATCTTTGTAGGAGCAGAAAGTCTCTTGTTGTCGCGGTAGATATGGAAGTTGTGACCGTTGATATAGTTGATTTCCTCAGTGAAAGCGGGATAACCCTTTTCTGCCACATGAGCCTTGAGCTTGTTAACCATATCCTGACTGATCATGCTCCAACCAGCGCCATAGTCCTCGATGTAAGCCTTGATGGGCTTGAGCATACCAGCCTTTTCAAAGAAGGGAAGAAGGTCTATCTTACTGCTATCGCAAGCCAACTTCATCCAGTTTACCTGTTGCAAGCCAGCGCTCTTGTAAGTGTTGTCATAGTTGGGAGTTGTGCGGATACCCTCGATGACCATGGGGATAATGTCAGGGCACTTGCCTGCCAATGTGCCCCACAGGTTCAGCTGCCAGAAAGGAATGAGCTTTACAAAGTGGTCATAGTTGCGTGAGGTGGTATTGACCATTTTGCCAGTATAGTTACCATTGTAGTCCATTTCGGGAACGCTCTTGGTATCGGGGTTTGCACCATGATAGTCGGGACCATCCTGAAGCTGCCACTGAACACCCTTGCGGATAGCTTCCTCGAAATAGGTCTGCATACGACCACCACGCATACCAGAGTACTCGTCTACACCACTGTTCTCGTCCTCAAGACGCAAGTAGCTGCGGTTGCCTGTGAAATGGAGCTGTGCCCATGAAGCATAGATGTTATTGGTGGTCTCGCCACAACCAGGCCAATGGAAACCTGGGCTGATCTGGTTGTTATGACCCCATTCGTGACCTACGCCCCAGAAGTCGAACTTCCTTGAGTCAGGAGCCATGATGGCGCTAAGACTACTTACATTGCAATATGCACCCTGGCTGCCTGCTGCCATGAAACCGTAGGTGGTAGCATAGTAAAGCTGGCGGTTCTTGTTCTGGCGACCATATTTCTCCCAACCCATAAGGTCGCGACAAGCCCACTGAACCTGCTGATAAAGGGTCATCAGAGAATCGATATTCTCAGGGCAATATGTTTTCCATGCAGATACGGGATAAGCCAGCTGGGCATGCTCGCTGCGCACGATGATTATGCTGTTGTCGTTGGGGAGCTTGCTGAGCATATCCTTCCAGTCCTTGTTGGTCATGGTCTGCTTGTCCCAGTAACCACGAACGGGAGCATTGATGAAATGCACCTTCACATTGGGGGCAGTCTTGTAGTTGTCAGTATAGTAATCTACGAAGACATTGCCCTCGGTGGTGGCGGTGATATTGTTCAAACCATTGCGCAAAGAATATGAGCTGCCGTCCTCGCTGTTCACCCAGTTCTTGATCTTCAAACCAACCTTATCATTACCAATGCCGCTAACAACGACATAGAAGTTATCGCCAGGCTTGAGATAGATACCAGTGGGGTTCTCCCATTGGTTGTACTGGTTCTTGGTCTTTGTCTCGTTTTGCAATGAACCGAGGGTACGATAGGGTTCATATTCACCTACGCGAAATTTTCTGTAACCCTCTGCATCGGCAAGAAGATTGTCCACCAAAGTCTTAACGTCATTGTCCTCAATGCTGTCGCTTGAGGTAACTTCGGGCTTCAGCACGCTGAAGAGCTCGTCTTCAAAATAAGGTGCGAAAGCATCTCTCTTGGTGTTGTCCTCTACGTATGCCTCTATTTCGGCAGCAGATGCAAAACCGCCCTTGCCTTCGAGAATTCTGAAACGCACTCTGGCAACATCAAGGCCTGCTTCGCCCAACTGAAAATCGTAGGAACCGCTACCGCTGAGGTTGTAGGTGCCCAGGACTTCCCATTTATCCAAGATCTTGCTTTCGGAATATGCAACCTCCACCTTAAGCCAGTTGCCATTGTCGCCGTTGGTACGAGGAACATAGCGCATTACGTCAACATGAGTCTTGCTTGTAAATGACGCGGTAAAAGTTACAGGAAACGTTGTCCCACTGTACTGTGAATGCCACAAGGTGTTGACGTTTCCGTCAATGGCCTTTGACGCATCCTCTCCCGACTGCTCGCTATTTGCCTTGGCCGAGGAGATATTTACCTTCTTTAACTGTGCACTGGCTCCAATGGAGAGCGATGCACACATGAGCAAAAATAAAAGCTTTTTCATGTTTCTGATAAAATTATAGTTATTGGTTTTGGTATACTTTGTGGACAACAAAAGTATAAAAAATATCCATTCCCGGCAAAGTATTTTCACATTTATTTATATAATATGTCATTGTTGTTATATATGCCATGTGTTTATATCGTATATTTTATGTATTTTTGTACACTAAAAAAGTAGGCAAGAACAATTAAAGCACATAATATGAGCATAAACATAGGTGATACAGTACGTTTCCTTCGCGAAAGGGGCGGTGGCAAGGTTTCTGGATTCCGCAAGGGCGGCTTAATCCTTGTTGAGGATGAAGACGGTTTTGAGATACCAATGTTGGAGGCCGACCTCGTGGTAATCCCTGGTTCCGGCAGCACTTCACAGGCAAAGGCACAGACAAGCGCAACCTCTGCCCAGAACAGCACAAGCGGACCCCTCCCCTGCCCTCCCACAAGGGGAGGGAGTAGTATCAACCAACTCGTGACCACAGCCAAGGTTGCGCAGCAGGAAGCACTTGAAGAGCGTGTGGCAAGACTGGAGCACATGGTACAGAAACTGACACGGCGCATCGAGGAAATGGAGGCGGCAAACCTTCTGCGTGCCCATGCACGTTTGTCTCACGTTGAAGGCGAGAACGCTACACGTAGAAACAAGAAACCTGCCAAGGACGAAATCATAGAGGTGGACCTTCATGCACATGCACTGCTGGACAGTACCGACGGACTTTCGGCAACGGAGATAAAGGCCTATCAGATGAAGGTGTTCCGCGAAAAGATGAACGAATACCTGCGCGACAAGGGACGCAGGATTGTCTTCATACACGGCAATGGCGACGGTGTGCTTCGCAAGGCCATACTCACCGAACTGAAATACTCCTACAAGACATGCCGTCACCAGGATGCCTCGTTTCAGCAATATGGTTTCGGCGCAACCATGGTAACAATAGGATAAACTTTTTTTAATTAATTATATTCACTAACCAATCAATTCAATTATGTCAAAAACATTGAGGTCTATTTGGGTAGCGGCTCTACTTCTTGTCACTACCCTGGTTTCCGCTCAGGTGACAACATCAGGAATGAGCGGTAAACTGACAGACGAGGCCAAGGAAGCCATTATCGGCGCCGTGGTCAATGCAGTGCACACTCCTTCCGGTACACGTTATGGAGCTGTTACCAACACCGATGGTCGTTTCTACATCCAGGGTATGCGCCCCGGCGGTCCCTACGAGGTGAAGATCACCTACATGGGTTTCAAGCCCAAGAGCGTTAAGGGTATTACTCTGGAACTGGGTGAAACCTACAACATGAACATCGTAATCAACGAAGACACCAAGGACTTGGACGAACTCGTTGTTGTGGGCAGCTCATCAAAGTTTGCTGGCGAGAAGACCGGTGCATCCACCAACATCAGCAATGCACAGCTGGAGTCTATGCCCACCATCAGCCGCAGCATCACCGACATCACACGCCTGTCTCCCTATGGTGGCAACGGCATGAACTTTGCCGGTGTGGACGGTCGTACCGCCAACTTCACCGTGGACGGTGCCAACTTCAACAACAACTTCGGTCTTAGCGACGGGCTCCCTGGTGGTGGTAGCCCCATCTCCATCGATGCTATTGAGGAGTTGCAGGTTGTCATCTCACCCTTCGATGTACGCCAGACCAACTTCATCGGTGGTGGTGTTAATGCCATTACCAAGTCTGGTACCAACAAGTTCAAGGGTACTGCCTACGTACACCATCACAACGAGAACATGCGTGGTGATGCCGTTTATGACCAGACAATCGCCGGTGCACGCGACAGAGACCGTAGCACTACTTACGGTGCCACCATCGGTGGTCCCATCATCAAGGACAAACTGTTCTTCTTTGCCAACGCCGAGTACGAGGCTTCTCCCTCTGTGGCAGTTCGCTGGAGACCTTCTGTAGACGGTAAGGGTAGCGAGGAGCAATACCTCTCCTACACCACCGTTGCCGACATGGAGCGTGTGCAGGAGTTTGCCAAGCAGAAGTACGGCTACGACACAGGTTCCTTTACCGACTTCCCTGCCGACGAGAGCAACCTGAAGCTGCTGGCACGCGTTGACTGGAACATCAACGACCGCAACAAGCTGGCTCTGCGCTACAACTACACTAAGAACACAGCATGGAATGCACCCAACGTGTCTTCTATGGATGGTGGCGAGCGCTCTGCATTCGGACGTACATCACTCTACTCCATGCCCTTCGCCAACTCCATGTACTCCATGAACAACCTGGTGCACTCTGCAACTCTGGATCTGAACAGCCGTCTTACCGACAATCTGTCCAACCAGTTCCTGGCTACATTCTCTAAGCTCGATGACGTGCGTGGCAGCAACTCTTCTGAATTCCCCTTCATCGACATTCACGATGGTACTAACACTACCACTCAGTACATGGCCCTTGGCTACGAACTCTTCACCTGGAACAATGCCGTGCACAACACTGTGTTCAACATCAAGGACGACATCACATACTACACCGGTAACCACAAGTTTATGGCAGGTATCAGCTATGAGTACCAGATGGCCGACAACCAGTACATGCGTAACGGTACTGGCTACTATCGCTACCGTAGCGTGGACGACTTCATCAACGGCGCCACACCTGAGGTAGTTTGTCTTACCTATGGCTATGATGGCGAACAGGCTCCCGCAGCACGCGTACGTTTCCACAAGCTTGGCATCTACGGTCAGGAGGAATGGGATGCTACCGACAACTTCAAGCTCACCGCAGGTCTGCGTCTGGACGGTCTCTTCTTCAGCAACAGCGACCTGATGACCAACAATGCCATCAAGGACCTCGACTATAACGGACGTCACATCGACACCGGCAAGTGGCCTGGTGCACAGGTGATCGTTTCTCCACGTGTTGGCTTCGTTTATGACATCATGGGCGACAAGTCCCTGAAACTCCGCGGTGGTACCGGTTTCTTCTCCGGTCGTCTGCCTCTGGTGTTCTTCACCAACATGCCCACCAACGGCGGTATGGTTCAGTACCAGGCCCAGCTCGGTCCCAAGAGCAACTACAACTACCTGCCCGACGATGTCAAGGCACAGTATGGCAGCATGAGCGACGTAATGGCACAGTTTGCCGGTGGTCTGGTTAAGGAGCAGGGCAAGTCATACACCGAGTCTCTGCGCGACAAGCTCATCGGCATGGGTTTCCCCAGCACCGTAAGTCCTGAGGATGGCACACGCCCCTCTTCTATCTCTGCCGTAGACCCCAACTTCAAGATGCCC
>JAFYVX010000153.1 GCA_017558255.1 Bacteroidaceae bacterium | reverse complement strand
TGCTGCTTGCCAGTAGCAAATGCTTCTTCTGCAATCTTGATTAAATCTGCCATTTCTTATGACTTTATTAATAGGTTGTTTGTCATCACTCATAGGCATAACGGGTCACACTTCTCCCCGCCAGCGACCTATGGTAAAGCGGGTGCAAAGATACGGTTTTTTGTTGAAACTGCCTCAAATATAGCAGGAAAAATGCTTTAAGACCTCGGAATATGTGCGGAAAATGCCTGACGCAGGGGCTAATGTTACTCGAAATACAGCGAAAGGACTATCATGTTGCTCGAACTGCTTTCTATGCTGTTGGTGAATTTCATCATGGATTTGTCAAGCAGATCGTCGCGGTTCTTGCTGATGATGTCAACCAGTCCGAAGCAGAATTTCAGTTCGGGTATGAGTTTGAAGTAGGGTAGGTAGATGTCGCATCCCATGCCCACTTCCAGGTAGCAGTCGAAGGTCTTTGCCTTAAAGGCGTCCTGGTTGTGGTTGTTGAGACAGAATGTCGGGGCCGCGCCCAGAGTGAAGTAGGGACGGAAATTGTTGTATCTGGGTGCTGCGAACTTCACGGAGAGTGGCACGGAGATGTAGTTGGTGCGCATGTTCTGCGAGGTGTCTCTCTGGGAGACGTTGTCGTGCATCTTTATGAACTTCTGCCCGAAGTGCATGGTGGGGGTAAGGCGAAGTTCCATGTATTTGTTCAGTCTGAGCGCACCCAGCACGCCAACGCTGAATCCCGGTTCGTACTTGCTCACATCGGCAAACCACTGCTCGCCGGTGGCAGGGTCTATGTGTCCGTTGTTCTTCATCTCCATGTCCATGAGGTTCATGCCGAAGAAGAACCCCCAGTGCAGACGGCGGTTGTCTATGAAGGGTTTGTTCATGATTGTCTCCTTCTGTGCAAAGGTACACAGACAAGTGGATATGAGAATGAGTATGGCGATAGTACGTTTCATATACATAATAACACCGGCAGGTGCAGTTTTATTGTACAAATAATCGTTTTTAATGATAAAGACCAACATTTTTCTTGTCAACATCGGCTCATGTCATCAAAAATAATTATCTTTGCAGTGCAATCAAGTTTGGGCCTTGTCCCACATCTGACAGAAGAAATAGTATATACTAATTTAAAAAACTACAATTATGGCTTACGTAATTAATGATGATTGTGTTGCTTGCGGCACATGTATTGACGAGTGTCCCGTAGGTGCAATCTCTGAGGGCGAGAAGTACTCTATCAACCCCGACGAGTGCACAGAGTGTGGTACCTGTGCTGATGCATGCCCCTCTGGCGCAATCACTCTGTAAGAAAGAGTAAAGTCCTTTTGAGAAAGGAACAAAAATCCCTTGCCGTAAGAAGCAAGGGATTTTTTGTTTCTGTATGTGTGAGATAAGGTAGGAACCGTGAGGGAACCTACCTTATTATATATAATCCCAAATATCATCATAACGCTAATGACCGATTTGGGATAATGTGCTACTTCAACAGAGCCAGAGCCTCCTTGATGCGCTTCAGTGCCTCGATGATGTTCTCATCGCTGGTGGCGTATGACATGCGGAAGCACTCGGGAGAACCGAATGAAGCACCACCCACGGTGGCAACGTGACCTACCTCCAGAAGGTACATGGCCAGGTCGTCGCTGTTGTTGATGGTCTGCTCACCATACTTCTTGCCATAGAAACTGCTGCACTTGGGGAACAGGTAGAATGCGCCCTGGGGATTGTTGACTTCCAGACCGGGAATCTCCTTGGCCAGCTTTACTATCAGGTCGCGGCGACGCTCGAAAGCCACGCGCATATCCTCCACGCACTGCTGGTCACCGGCAAAGGCTGCTACGGCTGCCTTCTGGCTGATGGAGCATGGACCGCTGGTGTACTGTCCCTGGAGCTTGTTGCATCCCTTCACAATCCATTCGGGTGCGGCGATGAAACCTATGCGCCAACCGGTCATGGCATATGCCTTGGAAACACCGTTGATGATTACCACACGGTCCTTGATTTCGGGGAACTGTGCCATGGAGGCATGCTCGCCCACGTAGTTGATGTGTTCGTAGATCTCATCGGCAATGACGATGACGTTCTCGTGGCGAAGGAGCACGTCCTTCAAACCCTCCAACTCTTCGCGTGTATATACGGAACCAGTGGGATTGCTGGGTGAGCAAAGTATGATGGCACGTGTCTTATCGGTGATGGCTGCCTCCAGTTGTTCGGGAGTGATTTTGAAATCCTGCTCGATGGTTGAGGGGATGAACACGGGAGTGGCATCGGCCAGGAGTACCATGTCTGGGTAGCTTACCCAGTAGGGGGCAGGGATGATGACCTCGTCGCCGGCACCGGCCAGAGCCATGATGACGTTACATACGCTCTGCTTTGCACCGTTGGAGCACAGAATCTGGCTGGGCTTGTATTCCAGACCGTTCTCTCTCTGCAACTTCTCCACGATGGCGGCTTTCAGGTCGGGATAACCTGGAACGGGACTATAGCGGCTCCAGTTCTCCTCGATGGCCTTAATGCCGGCTGCCTTGATATGGTCGGGGGTGTTGAAATCGGGTTCGCCAACGCTCATGTTGATGATGTCGATGCCCTGTGCCTTCAGTTCACTGCTCTTTTGGCTCATTGCCAGGGTTGCGCTTGTTGACAGACGACCGAGTCTGTCGGAAAGAATGTTGTTCATATTGGGGGATGTTTAGTGTTTAGAGTTTAGAGTTTAGAGTTTAGTGTTTAGTGTTTAGTGTTTAGAGTTTAGTGTTTAGAGTTTAGTGTTTGGGGTTTA
>JAFYVX010000152.1 GCA_017558255.1 Bacteroidaceae bacterium | reverse complement strand
GCACCAACTTAAAAAACAAAGCAGGAAGAAAACCGAAGCTTTCCTCCTGCCATGTTTAAATTATTTGTGTTGTGATTATAAGAACTTTAGTTAGGTTCTCATTAACGCACAACCTTTTTGCCATTCTGGATGAAGACACCGTGCTGAGTGGCATTTGTCTTGCGTCCGCTCAGGTCGTAGAAGGCGTCCTTCTTGTCGTTGGCACCTACGGAAGAGATACCTGTCTCATCGCCCAGTACCTTCAAGGTTGCGTCGATGATAGTACCTCTGTTGGCCAAGATACCATTTGAACCGGTGGGAGTACCATCGGCGGCCAACTGACCACCTGCATCTACGCTATTCCAGTCAACCTTGAAGCGGATGCGATATGTACCTGCCTCGGGAGCGTTGAACTTGGGACAAGGAATGTTGCTACCGGGGTTGAGAGCACTACCAGACATAGCCTCGCCAAGAGAGTTCACACCTGAATCGGCATTGTGGAAATCACCGCTATAGTAGTAGAAGCTAACGAGGTCGGTACCGCTCTGGTCGGTGCTACCTTCCTTGAAGCTGAACTTCTTATCGTTGTCGAGGTCGACATACACATAACCGTGCATCCACACGCCATTGAATTTGATGGTGACGTTGATTTCCTCACCAGGAGTGCAAGTAAGAGTCATGTCGTCCTGACTGCTAAGGTCGAGATAACGATTGTTTCTCAACTCTGAGCTGATGTTCAGTGTCTGGTCATCTGCATTTGCAGTAGCAAATACTATCTGAGTAATGGCACGATCAGAACCACCGGTATAACTCTTGTCGAAGTTGACGGGATAGATAGCCTGAGTTACAGTCACCTCCGTCTGGCAAACCACACCGCTTGCATCCATAGCAGTTGCGGTGATAGTAGCCTTACCCACGGAAACACCTCTTACAACGCCATCCTCTACTGTTGCCACGGCTTCATTGCTTGAAGTCCACTTGAGGGTCTTGGTGCTTGCATTGTCGGGAGTTATGGTAGCAAGGATTTCCACGGTAGCACCCTCCTCTACCTCGTACTGAGCCTTGTCGAAAGTGATGCCCTCTACGAGTGTTTCGGAAACGGTAATCTCTGCCTGGCACACCACGCCACTACCATCCTTGGCAGCTGCGGTGATAGTGGCCTTACCTACAGAAACGCCCTTTACCACACCGTTTACTACAGTAGCCACCGCCTCGTCGCTTGAGGACCACTCGAGCGTCTTGTTGGTGGCGTTAGTAGGGTTTACCGTTGCCACGATAGCAACGGTAGCTCCTTTTTCTACCTCATACTGAGCCTTGTCGAAAGTGATGCTCTCCACAGCTACTACGGGAGCCTCGCTATCAAGACCGTTGAACACGAATACGCTGCTTGCGGGCAGGTTCAGAGTCAAGGGGGTATCGATATCGATGGCCTCGCCCTCTGTCAAGCCGCTGAGGCTGGCCTGATCGGCAAATGCCTTGGTGAGAACGATAGAACCGTTGAAGTTGGCAGGTATCTCGAGAACCTCACGGAGAGTGGTCTTTAAGGTCTGTGTGCTATTGGCACCATTGCGGAGAGCCACAGTAGACTTCACACCGTTCCAGGAAGCCCAACCGTAAACCTCGGCCTTGCTACCTGTCCAGGGATCACCACCTACCCAGTGTGCATCCATCAGCACGTCCTCGTTGGACTTCTGCCACTTGATCAGTTCAGCAAGGTCTGCCCACAGCTTACCACCATTGATAGAGTTCATCAGGTCGAAATCGTTGTAAAGCTCAACCATACCAGAACCACATGCGAAGGCGCAACGCAATTCGTTCAATACTGACTTATAGTCGCGAGGATTGCTTGCTGGAGGACCGAACTTGGTGAGCATGAAGCCATGAGTCATCAGGGTGTTGATAGGACAGATGGGAGAGTTGGTAACATAGTTCTGGTGAACCAGGTTGTCGCGATATGTAATCCAGTTCTCACGAGAGTTGCTATTGTTGCCAATCTCGCCGTGGTCGTTCTCCTGACGCCATGTAGCGTCGGTGATCTGATACCAGAAGGGAGATGCCCAAGTACCCACGGTGGTGTTGAAGAAGATATCCTCCTTGAGGTTCTCGCGTACGTACTGTTCCAGACGGATGATACCCTCGGCATTCTCGTTACCGGTGTCGCCATTGTCGGGACCTACGGCAGAGAACTGGGCAGAGATACCGTCGAACTTGAAGAAGTTGTAAGTACCCTTACCGTTCACGTGCTGGTTCTTAACCAGGTTCTCGGCAGCAGCCAGGAAGGTTGCATAGTAGTCGGGGTTAGAGAGCTGCATGCCACCCTTGCTGCTCCAGTAGTTGCGACGATAGTTACCGCTCTGGCCATAACCACCTACGGGGCCGAGCCATGCACCTACGCCAGCATTCATGTCGGCGGCATAAGCAGCCATGTCCTTCATCTCGTTGGGGAAGGCAGAGTGGAAGGTCCATGTGCCATAGTTGTCCCAACCGTCGTCGATGATGAAGCTTGCGGGACCTACGCCGTACTTCTCGTACAGCTGTGTCTTCCACTGAGCAAGGATCTCCATCACGGGACCTATCTGCATATTGGTATGCTCCTGACCGGGAGCAGCATTGTTGCGGTTGATATTGAGTTCGTACCAGCTGATGTAGCAGGGGAATGCACGCCAGGGCACAGCACGCTCGCGCTCGCTATAAGCAAGGAATGAACGGCGCTTCTGAGTCTTGCGGATGTTGCCATTGCTCTGCTCACCATCCTGAGCTATCAAGCCCACTACGGCAGCCACCTTCCATGTCTCGCCAGCCTTCAGAGTTACATTGCGGCTCCAGCGGCCCTGCATGTTCACGATGTCGGTGTTGACCACCGCACCTGCCTTGGCCTCGTAAACCTCAACCTTGAACTCGGCACTGGATACCAGATCACCCTCGCGACCGTCCACGAACATGCGCACGTTGAAGGTACCATCGTTGGGAGCTACGAAAGTGTATGTGTTGTTCTCCTTGGCAGTACCAGTGTAGCCGTGATGATAGTCGCTTGCCACTACTGAGTTGTTCTCATCCAGGAGGTCTGCACCGTCGATGTCGAAACGCTTGGCACCGCTCTTATAGGTGAGGGTAACGGTTACCTTCTGGTTGGCCTTCAAGGTTACCTGCTTGGTGTAGGTGTAGTATGTCTTGTCCGAACCAGCAACCTCCTGCACACGCATGGGCACATTGGCGATGGCCATCTTTGTCCATGCAGAAGCCTGGATGGTCTGTGTCACGGGAGTAGAAACCAAGTTCCAGTTGTCCTCGTCCTCGCTTGCACCACCCACGGTGTTGTAGGCTGTTGGGGTCTCCAAACCTGCGAAAATCTTGTCGCTCATGATCACCTTACCACGTGTATTACCGATGGTTGCGGGCTTGCTACCAGCCTCCTTGGCGTCCACATTGTAGGTCATGGCGATGATGTCGAACATGTCCACATTGCCAACACCCTTCAGCTCCATCTCGGTACGCAAGTAGTGACTACCGTCGCGCAATACCGCACGCCACAGAATCTCTATTTCCTCACCCTTATAGGTATAGCCGAATACAGCCTCCAGAGCCTTGCCGGCATAGTGCTCGGCACCACCGATGGCGGTGGGGTTAGCAGAGAGGTCCTTCTGCTCGAAGCTCTTCATGGTCATCT
>JAFYVX010000151.1 GCA_017558255.1 Bacteroidaceae bacterium | reverse complement strand
GCGGGACCATGGTTGGGGCCTTTAGCCACACAACACATGTTCTGTACTTCGTGTGTGTACTGCATAATTTTGTTGTTTGGTTGTTTTGTATTTTAGTGGTTCAACACTTTTTGCGTCTACAAAAATAGTCATTTTTAGGTATTATGCAAAGCGTTTGTCCAATATTTTGTGTCGTTTCGGGCAAATTCCTTCGCCAAAGTCGGTGTATCATCATTTTTTTCGTATCTTTGACCCCATAGTATAAGGTACACCTGTCTGGAAACACAAAATATCATCTGTTTTCTTGGACTTATCCGTACCTTTGACCGCAATTATGGCAAAGAAGGAAAACAAATCTAAGACAATAAACATCAAGAACAAGCGTGCCTCGTTCGATTTTGCATTGTTCGATGACTACACGGCAGGCATAGTGCTAACCGGCACCGAAATAAAGAGCATACGCCAGGGAAAGGCCTCTCTGGTTGACACGTTCTGCTATGTGCACAACGGTGAGGTGTGGGTGAAGAACATGTACGTGGCGCACTACGAGCAAGGGTCTTATAACAACCATGTAGAGCGACGTGAGCGCAAGCTCCTGCTGAACCGACGTGAGATACGCAAGATTCAGCAGACGGTAAAGCAACCAGGCTTCAGTATAGTGCCCACATTATTATATATTGATGAGAAAGGCCTGGCAAAACTGGATATCAGTATCGCCCGAGGTAAGAAGGAATTTGACAAGCGCGAAACCATGAAGGAAAAGGAGGACAGACGACAGATGGATCGTGCCTTCAAGAAAGGATACTGAAATAAGGTGAAAACGGAAAGGTGAAAATGGAAAGGTGAAAAGATGAAGCCGGAAAGCTTATCCGAGCAAAAAGCCAACAAAGTCAATAAAGGACATTCCCTCCTTCATTCTCTCATTCTCTCTCATCCTCTTGCTTCTTCTTTCATCCTCTACCATCCTCTTTTATCTAACAACAAAGACAAACATCATGCTTAAAATAAAAGAACAACAAGTCATTGACGCGGCTCAGCAAGGTATGGATGCCTTTGTTGAGCTGTTTTACAACGAGATAATGAATAGCATTGATGGTGAGTTGAATGCCGATAGCATGCAACACCTCACTCCCGACCAGATAACCCTCGTGGCATATTGCATCTATCGCGAGGAGATTATGGATGGAGGACACGTGCAACTGATACACAACGGCTATGGTCCCTTCATCTTCCTCAATCCATTTGCTAAAGCCATGCGCCTATGGGGTGCCAAGGAATTTTCAAAACTGGTATATAGCGGTCGCAAGTTTTTTGAGGAGAACCATAAGGCGCTCACAAAGGAGTGTACCGATGAGGAGTTCATGGCCATTTACGAAAACTACCCCGAAGCCGATGACCTGGACGATGAGTTCATCATCATGGAGGAGGAGGTTACCGAAATAGTGGCACGATACATTGATGAGCACATTCAGGATTTTGCCGAGATAGAAGCATGAACATTAGACAAACTTTGAACGATAAAATACGCCCCTTGGTGCTTGACGGAGGTTTCGGTACCATGGTGCAACGCTATGCTCTCAAAGAGGAGGATTTCCGTGGTTACCGCCACAGAGACATACCGGGCATGATGCTTGGTAACAACGAGATGCTTTCTCTGACTCGCCCCGATGTGGTGAGCGACATCTACCGTGCCTACGTGGATGCCGGTGCAGACATACTCACAGCCAACACCTTCTCTGCCAATTTCATTTCACAGGCAGATTATAATTGCCAGCACTTGGTGGGGGATATGAACCGTGAGGCCGTTCGTCTGGCACGTCAGGCCTTTGCCGATAGTGGGCGTGAGGGGTTCGTCATCGCCACCGTGGGACCTACCAACAAGTCGCTGAGCATATCTCCCGACATCAACGACCCAGCATGTCGTGCCATCACCTTCGACCAGTTGGTAGAGGCGTATGCTGAGCAGATGGAGTTTCTTGTGCAGGAGAATGTGGATGCTATCCTTCTGGAAACCATCTTTGATACCCTCAACGCCAAGGCTGGTATATATGCCTTGCAAGAGGTGATGCACAGGACTGGCAAGGACATACCTATGATGCTCTCCGTCACGGTGAACGATGCCGCAGGGCGTTTGCTTTCCGGGCAGACTCTGGAGGCCTTCCTGATTTCCGTGGCTCATGCTCCCATACTTTCCATAGGACTTAACTGCTCCTTCGGTGCCGACCAGATGTTACCTGTATTGCGCAACCTGCACGCTATGCTCACTGAAAGGGCGGGGGAGAACGGACAGCGCATCTTCATATCCTGTCATCCCAATGCAGGCCTGCCCAATTCCATGGGTCAGTACGACGTCACTCCCGAACAGTTTGCCCAAACCGTTAGGCCCATGATAGAAGACGGACTGGTAGATATAATAGGAGGATGCTGTGGCACCACCCCCGAACACATTAAAGCCTTGGTTGACATATGCAGATAGATATTTGTGGACTTGAACCGCTTGACAGAAATGTAGCCTTCGTTGGAGTGGGCGAGAGGTGCAATGTGGCAGGTAGCCGTAAGTTTCTGCGCCTCATTTCCGAGGGCAGTTATGAAGAGGCCCTCAACATTGCACGCCGACAAGTGCAGGACGGTGCCCTGGTGCTCGACATTAACATGGACGACGGTTTGCTGGATGCACGCAAGGAAATGGTGCACTTCCTTCATCTCATAGGTTCCGACCCCGACATCTGCCGTGTGCCCCTGATGATAGACTCCAGCGACTGGAACGTCATCAGCGAGGCGTTGAAATGCGTACAGGGCAAGAGCATAGTGAACAGTATCTCGCTCAAGGAGGGTGAGGATGTTTTCCTCACTCGTGCCAGATACATCAGGCGCATGGGAGCAGCTGTGGTGGTGATGGCATTCGATGAGGAAGGTCAGGCTACCACTTTTAAGAGACGCATAGAGATATGCGCTCGTGCCTACCATCTGCTGGTTGAGGTCGTGGGTATGCCGGCAGAGGATATTATTTTTGATCCAAATGTGCTTTCCGTTGCCACTGGTATGGCAGAGCATGATGCCTATGCTTGGGATTTCCTCCGCACAGTGGAGTGGATAAAGGCAAACTTGCCCGGAGCGCATATTTCCGGTGGTATCAGTAACTTGTCGTTTTCCTTCCGTGGCAACAACTACATACGTGAGGCCATGCATGCCGTTTTCCTCTACGAGGGCATGCTCCGTGGCATGGACTTTGCCATTGTCAACCCGTCTGCCAAGGTGTCCTATGCCGACATACCGCAGGAGCATCTCGCCGTAATAGAAGACGTGCTCCTTCGTCCCTCTGCCCAGGCAAGCGAAGCGCTGATAGAACTGGCCAGCACTCTCAGTGCCCAATCGGATAATGGAATCTCTAAGGACAAGAAGTCTGTGCCCCAGGACGAAGCACATGCTATGTCTCTGGAAGAGCGACTGGCATACAAGTTGCAGAAAGGTATTGCAGAGGGTCTCGAGGAAGATATCTCTGAAGCACTTTCCAGATATCCCCGTGCCGTAGACATCATAGAAGGTCCCTTGATGGAGGGCATGAACTGTGTAGGCCAGCTATTTGGAGAAGGAAAGATGTTCCTGCCCCAGGTGGTGAAGACCGCCCGCACCATGAAACGTGCTGTGCAGATTCTCCAGCCCCACATAGAGGCACAGAAACAGATGGGAAAGAGCAGCCGGCAGGGCAGGGTGCTGCTTGCCACCGTAAAGGGCGATGTGCACGATATAGGCAAGAACATCGTTTCCGTGGTTATGGCATGCAACGGTTACGAAGTCATCGACCTTGGCGTGATGGTTCCCCCAGAGGAGATTGTCCGTGCGGCATTGGACCACAAACCGGATGCCATAGGATTGTCGGGACTTATAACCCCCTCGCTTCACGAAATGGTTGAGGCGGTAAGCCAACTTGCCCAGGCTGGTATCCGTGTGCCCGTGATGATAGGCGGTGCAACTACAAGCGCCCTTCACACTGCCCTGAAGATAGCGCCTGTGTATGAAGGTCCCGTCCTTTGGGTCAAGGATGCTTCGCAGAACTGCCCCGTTCTCTCACGCTTCCTCAACGTGCATACGGCAGACGAGGCCATGCTCTCGCTATGCAAAGAGCAGGAGGCTATACGCCAGTCCTATCAGTCACCCTCTCTTGTGCCCATTGATGAGGCTCGCAAGAATAAAAACAGGTTCTTTTGATTTCCACACCCTTTCCTATGCTACATCCATATCTGCAAATATTCCGCAAGCATCCTCGTGGCATCCTCATAGGGCATATTGCCGTGTTTCTGCTCGTATTCCTTGTCTGCTGGGCAGTCATCCCTTTCTGTTCCGAGGTGAACACTGGCCAGGCGCCCATCAGCGTGTATATCGATCATGACGATACCCAGGACTCTGTCCGCATAAAGGCAGGAAACCCCAAGAGATGGGCATGGCTCGACTGGTATTTCGAAGCCAAACCACGCACGGGACATTATCAGATTCTGCCTGGCGAGAGCGTGTTTGATGTCTATCGCAAGTTCCGCAACGGCACACAGACCCCCGTCAGGGTAACCGTGCCGCAGGTGCGCACTTTAGACCAACTTGCATCGC
>JAFYVX010000150.1 GCA_017558255.1 Bacteroidaceae bacterium | reverse complement strand
GATTAAGCGAATTTTGCGATTAAGCGAGAGCAGAGTCAAACTTGTTTGAATTATGCTGAGCGACAAGGAGGAAGACAAAATGTCAATAGTGAGCAAAGTCAAGACCGCAAAGCGGGATTAAAGGTTTTATCCACCCCCTCCGCTTCGCTCGTCCACCCTGTCTCAGGGGGACAAAGTGAGCGGAAAGGAGAAAGCAGAAAGCAGAAAGGAGACTTGCGAAGCTTGATGTCATCAAGACTTCGTCTTATGGTGCCTTGCACCGAAATCTATCATCATTTTAGCGTTGGTGATAGTAAGGTCTCTGTGGATTCCACGCGCGTAAGCTGCGTTAATTCCAGCGCAAGCGTCGCATAGCAAAGAAAAAAATCTGTGAATTCCGTGGATTCTGTGTGAGATAAAACCTGTTAATGAGCAATTTATTCGCCACCCTGTCTCAGGGGGACAGTCTGCTGGCGCGGTGTTAGCGCTAATATTCCGCATGGCAGTCGTGGCGAAGCCTACGACAAAGTCTGCGGGTTTCTATTTAAGAATATGACCCGCAGCTAATGTTTTGACTATTAATAAATTCTGCGGATTCTGCGGATTCTGCGTGAGATATTAAAGCGCTTAAATGTTAGCGGGGAGCGATTTGCTTTCCGCTTTCCGCTTAACCTTTGCTCTTTGCTCTGTTATCTTTGCTCTTTGCTCATTACTCACTACTAATTACTCATTAAGGATAACGATGTTAGTGGGCATTTTTACAGCATGAGGCTGTGTCATAATTAATATTTATGGCACAGCCTCAAGATTTAAACAGTTTGGGGGTCTGTTATATAACGGGGTTACTGCAGGCAAAGCGCCAGATGCGAAGATAAGGGTGAGTTCCCTTAACACAGGCGCAAGTGCCAATAGTGCCCCATAAACGGTGTGTGGGGGCGCTAATCCTCCAACTTGCGGTAGCGGATGCGCTTGGGCTCTTCTATGCCGAGGCGCTTGCAGCGGTTCTGCTCGTACTCGGAGTAGGAGCCCTCGAAGAAGAATACCTCGCCATTGCCCTCGTAGGCAAGGATGTGGGTGCAGATACGGTCAAGGAACCAACGGTCGTGACTGATTACCACAGCACATCCGGCAAATGCCTCAAGACCTTCCTCCAAGGCACGGAGGGTGTTGACGTCAATATCGTTGGTGGGCTCGTCGAGAAGGAGCACATTGCCTTCCTCCTTCAGCGCCATGGCCAAGTGCAGACGGTTGCGCTCACCACCGGAGAGCACGCCGCACTTCTTCTCCTGATCGGCACCGGTGAAGTTGAAGCGTGACAGATAGGCACGGGTGTTGATGTCGCGTCCGCCAATGCGGATGAGCTCGTTGCCCTGGCTTACTACCTGGAAGACGCTGGCATCGGCGGTGATGTCCTTGTGGCTCTGGTCAACATAGGCGAGCTTTACGGTCTCACCAACCTCGAAGGTACCTGCATCGGGTGTCTCCAGGCCCATAATCATGCGGAACAAGGTGGTCTTACCTGCACCGTTGGGACCTATTACGCCTACGATGCCGTTGGGGGGAAGCATGAAGTCGAGGTCCTTGATGAGGGTCTTGTCGCCATAGGCCTTGCTCAAGCCGTGTGCCTCGATGACCTTGTTGCCCAGACGGGGACCGTTGGGGATGAAGATCTCCAGTTTCTCCTCGCGCTCGCGCTGCTCCTGGTTGAGCATGCTCTCGTAGGACTTCAGACGGGCCTTACCCTTGGCCTGGCGGGCCTTGGGAGCCATGCGCACCCATTCCAGCTCGCGCTCGAGGGTCTTGCGGCGCTTGCTTGCCACCTTCTCCTCCTGTGCCATGCGCTTGGTCTTCTGGTCGAGCCAAGAACTGTAGTTGCCCTGCCAGGGTATGCCCTCGCCACGGTCGAGTTCGAGAATCCAACCTGCAACATCGTCGAGGAAGTAACGGTCGTGAGTAACGCAGATTACGGTACCCTCATACTGCTGCAGGTGCTGCTCCAGCCAGTCGATGCTCTCGGCATCGAGGTGGTTGGTGGGCTCGTCGAGCAGGAGCACGTCGGGCTTCTGGAGAAGCAGTCGGCAAAGGGCCACACGGCGACGCTCACCACCGGAGAGAACGGCACACTTCTGGTCGGCTGGCGGACAGCGCAATGCTGCCATGGCGCGCTCCAGACGGCTGTCCAGATTCCAAGCATCGGTGGCGTCGAGGATGTCCTGAAGCTCCCCCTGACGGGCGAAGAGCTCGTTCATCTTATCCTCGTTCTCATAGTATTCGGGCAGGCCGAACTTATCGTTGATGGCGTTGTACTCTGCCAGTGCATCTACCACATGCTGGGCACCTTCCTTGACCACCTCGATGACGGTCTTCTCGTCGTCCAGATAGGGTTCCTGCTCAAGATAGCCCACGCTGTAGCCGGGGCTCCACACCACTTCGCCCTGCGAGGGCTGCTCCAGGCCGGCGATAATCTTCATCAGGGTGGTCTTACCCGAACCGTTCAGACCTATGATGCCAATCTTGGCGCCATAGAAGAAACTCAGGTAGATGTTCTTCAGTACTTGTTTCTGGTTCTGTGTGATGGTCTTGCTCACACCAACCATGGAGAAAATGATTTTCTTGTCGTCTACTGTTGCCATGTAAAATGTTTGTGTTTTATATGTTCTATTTTCTTTCTATAGAGTTTTGTCATCATCTGACTGCTTTAGCTTGATGAGCAAAGCGAATAACTCTGTCTCTGTACTCTGTCATCTGTACTCTATCGCCTTATGGGCTCTATGATGGTCTTCTGCCCCTTGATCTTCTGTCCCTTGATGCGAGCCATGAGCGATGGCACGCAGGTGCGCTCTACCGCCGCAAAGGACCATTGGGGGAAGACGGTGACCATACCCAACTGCTCACGGCTGAGGCCGCCTGTCTTGGAGAGGAAACCAACGATGTCCACCTTGTTCACCTTGTCCTTCTTACCTCGGCCAATGTAGAGCGTCTCCCAGCGTGAGGAGGGGACATTGTAGGTGGAGGGAACCTCCATTTCAACCATGTCGGTGAGACAATCCAGCTTGTCCAGCGTTTCCTCGGGGCCGAGGATAAGGTAGGACGCACCCTGGCGGTCCCATCGTGCCGTGCGGCCGTTGCGATGTATGTAGGCCTCGCTGTTCATGGGCAGGTGGTAGTGGATGATGTTCTGCACATCGGCTATGTCCAAGCCTCGTGCTGCAAGGTCGGTGCTGACAAGCACATTGGCGCAACCGCTCTGGAAGCGGAACAGGGCACGCTCCCTGTCTTTCTGCTCCATTGCTCCGTGGAAGGCGCTGACGCAGAAACCTGCCTTGTGGAGGAACTGATAGACGCGGTCAACGGCCTCGCGATAGTTGAGGAACACGATGCTGGGGGTGCTGCCCAAAGAGCAGAGCAGACGACCGAGAGTCTCCAGCTTGTCCTTCTCGGGAGAGCGGAGCAGGTACTGGCTGATGCGGTCGGCATAGTCGGCATCGGTGTCGGCAAGATAGTCCATCCTGTGCACCCTGCCTGCACCCACGAAGGAGGGTATCTCAGGGCTGTCGGTGGCAGAGAGCAGTATGCGCTTCCTTACCGAAGGCAGGAGGGCAAGTATGTCGGCCATCTGCTGACGGAAACCAAGTTCGAGGGACTTGTCGAACTCGTCGATTACGAGGGTGTCTATCTGCGAGCTGTCGAAATTACATTTCTGGAGGTGGTCAAGGACACGGCCGGGAGTGCCTATGACCATCTGGGGAGAGAGGCTGCGCATGGCGCGGTGCTCGTCCATGGCAGGACGGCCGCCATAGCAGGCATAGGCCTTCGTTTCGCGGCAGAGGCGGGTTGCCACACCCTGTGTCTGGATGGCAAGCTCTCGGCTTGGCACCAACACAAGCACCGTGGGCACAGAGGCAGGCTGCATCGCCTCCACAACGGGGAGCATGTAGCCCAGTGTCTTGCCACTGCCGGTGGGAGAAAGCAGCACCAGGGAGTCGTGCTTGCGAACACCGTCGAGCATCTCCTCCTGCATGGGATTCAAGGCCTCGATACCTAAAGCATTAAGGTCGTATATCATTGTAGTCGTGATTGTAGTTGTTGTTTGTGTGGGAAGTCTCTGTTATCTCAAGAAATGGTCCACAAGGAAATATGTGCCAACAGAGGCTGCAAAGCCGAGGAAGGCATACAGGGAAATGCGACGGAAATACCACCACACGCTGACACCCTCGGCACGTATCAGGGCAAAGCCGGCTACGCTGCCTATTGGCAGGAGGCAACCGCCCACATTGCCGCAAAGGGCGATGAGGTGCCAGTACTGGCCGTTCTCGACGAAGCTGGCCTGATAGCCCTTCTGGACGGCCTCGCCGACGGAATAGATATTTATGCCTGCCATCACAAGGGCAATGTTGTCAAGCACGCTGCTCAGCATACCCATGAAGGCACTGGCCAGATAGATGTTGTGGATATTGGCGTCAAGCCACGCGGAAGCTGCTCTCATGGCTCCTATCTCGACAAGGACATCAACACAGAGACAGACACCGACACAATACATCATAACCTGAAGGACCTCGTATTGCAACTTGCGACCGGATGAGATGTTCTGCGGCTGCTCGGTGCGAATGCGGCTCTTGTTGATAATCTCGTGGAGCACCCACACAACTCCAAGGCAGCACAGGGCTCCGAGGAAGGGAGGCAAAAGGGTGATTCTATGGAACGAGGGTACAAACCACAAACCGCCAATGCCAAAGAACAGCAACAGGGCCTTCTGCCACCAGACAAGCATACTGTCATCGCCACGGAAAGAATAGGCAGGTCTGTCGAGGTCGAGATGCTCGGGCAACCTGCGCTGAATGAAGAGCGTGGGTACTACCGTAGCAACAATGGCGGGCAATACCAGGGCGGCACTGAAGTTGGTGGCCGTGACGGCTCCCTTGCCCCATACCATAAGACTGGTGACATCGCCAATGACCGTCCAGCATCCTCCGCAACTTGCCGCTATAACTATGGCAGAACCTATGTACATCCTCTGCTTGCCATTGCGGATCAACTTGCGCAATATCATAAGCATCAGCACCGTAACGGTAAGATTGTCGATGCAAGCGCTCAACAGGAATGTGACAAGCACCGTGAGCCAGAGCATCTGTGCAGTGCTACGGCGACGGAGAATGGTCTCCACGAAGGAAAAGCACTCGTTGTTGGTAAGCACCTCGACAATAGACATGGTGGCAAAGAGATAGAGCACAAGCTCACCAACCTGACCCACATAACGGAGGAAGATGTGGTCGGCAATGAACTGCTGGCTCAAGAGCACTGAGTGCTGCACGCCATCCAAAAATGCCTGATACTCCTCGGCATGCATGGCATTGATGAAATCGGTGCCTGTGCACATGAACAGAACCCATCCTACCGTGCCACAGAAGATGGCAACGAGGGACTTATTGACATTGGTGATATGCTCACATGCTATAAGCACATAGCCCAAAAGTATCACAACTACTATCGCAATGGTCATTTCAGGTTAAATTTATTAGGTTGGTCATACATATTTGGGTACAAAAATACTTAAAAAAAACAAAATGGACAAGACACATACATACATATTAAAATAAAAAGTATTAACTTTGCTACATCATGAAACATAGCACAACGATAAAGACGCTTGCCGTACTGTTTCTTTCGGCGGCAGGCATGACAGCCAGAGCGCAGGAGATAACGCTGATGGGAGATGGCGTGTCCTTCCCTATTGAAGTACAGCAGACACAGACGGAAGTGAAACCGGGATGGAAAATTGTGGACATACAACTGAAGAGCAAGTTCAAGCGCTATCTATGGGGTACGAAAGCAAAACAACTGGCAGAGAACAGTTCGCCAAAGTTCATCGTGGATACCGACTCGCTACTGCTGAGCGACCTTGT
>JAFYVX010000149.1 GCA_017558255.1 Bacteroidaceae bacterium | reverse complement strand
GACAAGTTCCGAGCAATAGTATCTGCCATTGTCGAACTTGAAGGCAAGGTCGTATCGTTTGCCAAGGTAGTTGGAGTAGCGGATTTTGATGTTCTCCTTCTTGCTTCGCTTTATCCAATACTTGCCTTCTTCGCCACGGGCTATGAATTTGTCCAGAGGAGTCAGGACCAGGGTCCTAAGGGTTTCAAGCACATAGGGCTTGCCTCCCCTCATCACGATGATGCCGCAATGGCTTATTTTAGAGCGAGTGCCAATCTGTATTAATGGAGATTGTTCCGACTGGGATGTCTGGAAGATGACATCACCCTCACGGACTTCACCAACGGCACCTGTCTGTGCCGTGAGTGTTTCCTTAACAATCTGCATGAATGGCAAGGCAATCACAATAATGATGATGCCAAGGATGGTTAACCTTTTTTTCATATTACTAAGTCTTTTTTTCTCAGAAATAGGCATCCAGCACCTCCTGGAAGATGCCACCAGGTGCTACCTTGTTGAAGAGGTTCATGCTGGTTTGGAGTTTAAGTACATCGATGTGACTGCCCATGATGGTGTCTATGCCGAGCTTGTCCTTGTGGATGAGCAGAGCCTGGCACACCTCGCGCAAGCGTGCACCCAGCAAGGGATGCTCCCAATATGCGCGTGCCTCGTCGATGCCGTCCAGACCATAGAACTCGGAGTTGTAGCAATGTCCCAATCCCTTCTGCTGGGGGAAGATGTACCATATCCAATGACTTGTCTTGCGTCCGTTCCTTATTTCGGAGAGGGCATTCTCATAAGAGTAGGTCTGCGCCTGGATGAAGCGGTCGAGGTCGAAGGACTTTGTCTTTCCTGGGACACCACCTAATATCTTCCAGAAGGAAGAGGGTAGGGAGATGTTCTCCAGCTTGGCGCATTGCGCGAATAGTGGTGCTATCTCCTCGGCGGTGTATCCCGCTATGCCACATCCTATCGGGGTGACGAGGAAGTGCATCTGTGGGTTGGCCTTGGCAAACTCGCAGAAATCCCTGATGTCCTTCTGCATGGCTGGTATGCCGCTCATGGAGTCTATGGCATAGCTCTTGCCCTGGAGTCCGTGACCCTGTCCCATGATAGCACCAAAGTTGTTCACCGCCGCCTTTGCCGCACCGCCATAGTGCAACCCCTGTCCGTTGGAACCAAACACGAATATCTCGTTGTTGCCCAGGCGAGAGATGTGCTCTGGGGTGATTCGGTTTTCGGAGACATTGTCCGATGCTTCGGATTGCCTGATGAGTTCCTCTTCGAGAATCTGCTTCTGCTTTTTCCATTCCTCCAGGAAATTCTTCATATAGTATCGGAGGTCGTTGAGTTCCTCCTTCTTGAAGATTCCGCTCTTGAGGATGTATTCCTCCACCTTCTTCCTTACCGTTGCTTCGGTCTTGTGCTTGGCCATCTCTCTGGCATCTATGGGGAAGGAGAATGCTTTTCCCATCTTCTTGCCGTTGACCACCTCAAACTTGATGACATTGATTTTTACTTTCATAGGAGTATATGTTTTTAGGTAGGTGTCTATTATTCTGAATATCTTGTTGGTTTTGCAATGCAAAGATATAGCCTCTCAGTTTTATTTGCTATATAAAAATAGGTTCATTGTACCAAGTGCAGGGATTATTGTATGGAATGAAGGGGGCGGCTCATTCCCTTTCCGAAAAAGATGATGCGGCCACGCTCTTTCAAAACTCTATCCTGAAGCCCTTTCGTTTGAGTTTTTCGTACTTCTCGGCGTTGAAACTGAACAATTTGGCCTCTCGTTTGGGGGTGGGCCAGATGGTTTCGTCCAGTTCGTTGAGGATTTCCAGATGCAGCATCTTCTTGGCGAAGTTTCGGCGGTCGAAACTTATCCCCAAGATGGCCTCGTAGAGCGATTGCAATTCCTTGAGGGTGAACTTCTGCGGAAGCAGCTCGAAGCCGATGGGCTGGAAGTGTATCTCCTGGCGCAACCTCTGTGTGGCCATGCGCAGCATGTAGTCGTGGTCGAAGGCCAGGGGAGGAATCTCGTCCAGAGGGAACCATCGGGCCGAAGCGGCATCGTCGCCACCCTGCACCTCCTGTATCTTCACCAGGGCATAGTAGGCTATGGTTATCACCCTCTCGCGAGGGTCGCGGTTGGGGTTGCTGAAGGTGTGGAACTGCTGGATGTAGGCATTCTCCATCCCGGTCTCCTCCTTCAGTTCGCGCAGAGCTCCCTGCTCGGCCGTCTCGTCCATCTTGATGAAACCGCCTGGAAAGGCCCATCGGCCCTTGAAGGGCTCGATGCCTCTCTCGATGAGAAGCACCTGGAGCCTTTCGCCATCAAAACCGAATATCACGCAATCCGTTGTAACGGCAGGGTGGGGGTAGCGGTAGCAGTATTTATTCTCTTCCATATTTTCTACGATATTAAATTTCACCTAAAATATACTTCTTTATCAACGACGCGTGCGACAATGGTTTGCCTGGGTTCTCTATGTCATCGTTGGTGTCATAGTCCAGCAGAACCACCGTCCTGCTCTGCGCCATCACCTTGATTTTCTTCACCAGGTCGGCACACTTGTTCTCGAGCATCCATTTGTACGAAGGGATGTAGATCAGTCTTCTTGCCTCGATGTAACCCAGTGCGCGGCCCTCGAACGAGTGTCCCAGGCACTCTCCATGTGTGCGGCAGGTTCTCTTCAGTCCCTTCATTGTGTTGTTCCTGAAGCAGGAGGAATCCGTTCCCTCGCCACGGAACATCTTCAATCCCTGCCAGATACCCTCTACCGACATCGAGGTTACACCCTCCTTGCCAGGCACTGGTATTCCGCCCACGGGATAAAAGGGACTCAGCTTCACAAACTCATCCTCGGCCTTACTGGTCACATCAATTATAATCGCATCGGCAAACTCTTTCTTAATCTTCTCAACAGAACATCTCTTATTCTTTACAACTATCATTTTCTTATCCTCCAAATTAAAAATCAACTAAATATTCTCTTTACTTTCTCTACTCTCTCCACTCCCTCTCTATCCTTTTTATTTACCCTCGTCCGCTCAACTGATATCCCAACTTATTCAATTCCCTTTTCCTCCATCCAGTCATTTCTGTTTCATCAGTTTTATATTCCTCCAAATTCTTATATATTATATCTATAAATTCCATATCATTGTTATACTCATAGAATTCATTAAAACTTTCAAACTCCTCCAATCCCCTTTGTTTACTCTTTAATTCTTTAAAATATTCCTCATATTCCCCTCTTTCACATTTTTCAGCTATTTCAATAAACTCACTTTTTACTTCTTCATCTGCTTTAGCTATCCTCTCCGTTCCTACCTTTCTACTCTTTACCTCACCAGTTTTCTCAAAATCATCATCTACATAATTTTCCATCAAATATCCATCCTCTATATTCATAAAAATCAAATGTTGCCACTCCAAATAACTTTTTTCAATACTACTATGTGTCACATTTACAAATCCATACATTTCCGTATCATTGATACAGGAATTAGTTATCATCACCAATGTCAATTGTTCTTCTTTATAATACAAAGCCTTACTCTTCGAATTATAAACACTTGAATTTATAACCCATGCACAATCCAAATCACAATCCTCATCTACAAACGAATTCCTTATAACAATTCCCTTTACCTTACCCTCAACTATTGAACCACCAGCAACCAATCCTTCTACCAAACATCCACTTACTACCGAACTATCACACACACACCCTATTTTACCAACCCAACCTCCATCTTCCAAATTACCATATCCTGCCACATAACCTCCCAACTCTCCCTTCTTAGCCCACTTACAATCCTCCACACACTCAATTTGGTACAAAGTTTCACCATTAAACACTTTCTTGTTATCAGTCAATTTGTAATTCATAATTCCTTTAAACAATTAAATAAAATTAAACAACGAAACAATTACCTTTCTCACTCACTCTCCCTCTTTATTCCCTCTCTGCCTCAATCCTCCTTAATCTTAATTTCTCTCTCCTCTCTTCGAACCATCCTCATTCCTTTCACCTTCTCACTTTTCCTTCATCCAATCCTCCTTTCTTTTTCTATCTAAAACCATATACACATTATATTTTTAAATACATACATATATATCTTGTGTAAGAATTACACTGCGAAGGTAAGAGAAATATTTGCAATCTCCAAATTGTTATGTAAAAATTACGCAAGATGGCCGATTTTATTGCAAATCGGCATCATTAGGGCTTCGTCGTGCTTCTTTGTGCATTGAAAAGGGGGGAAAGGGAGCATTTCGGGGAAAGATGGAAAAAAGAAGGAGAAGACCATCGTCCTCTCCTGGTATTGTGTGGTGTAAAAACGGCCGTTTCATAGCCAAATAGTGCCGCTTATCTAAAACTGCCTTCTTCTGAATTCGGCGCAGGTGATGGCGGTGGCTTCTTCCATTCCTCCAGGAAATCCTTCATATCGTATCGGAGGTCGTATCGGGATTATGCTTCGGATGTGATGGTGTCGCGCATCAGGCTGATGTCGTCGGCGCTGAGACCAAGGGATATGAGAGTTTCGCGGTCGTTGTCGAAGGCATTCAGTTCGTCCTTGTGCATGGAGAGGTACTTGTTGTACAGCCTTGAGGCTTCCACGGGATTGCCGTTGAGCCAGGCACAATGTCCGGCATTAAGGAGGTCTTCCCAACTTGGGCCGCCTTCCCAGTCTATGAGTTTCTGGTAGTAGCGTTTGGCGCGTGTCAAGTTGCCTGTCATCATAGAGCACCACGCTATGGCACGTGCCGAACCGCGGAGATAGTGTTCCGTAACCTCAAGATGGAAGAAGCGTTGCAGGGCTTCGTCGTAGCGCTTCTCCTGGATGAGACTCAATCCTGTTTCCTGTATCAGCTGCATGTTTTGCGGATTGCGTTTTTCCAATTCCAATAGGCATTGGAGGCGTTCCTGGTTTTCTCCGAGGTTTTTGTGGCAATGTGCAAGAAGTTCCAGTGCCTCGTCGGTTTGTCCGTTGCGCTGGATCCATGAACGGAGATATGCGGCAGGGTGACTGAAAAAGGAGTTGCGTATGAAAAGTTTGCTGCTTTCCCACAGGAAACGATCTGTTATCATAGGAGCCAGCATGTTGTGGTCTGTGAGGAAAGGACCAATGCGGAAGGGGTTGACGGTTTCGTTGTGCCAGGGTGAGAACTGGAAGAAGCGGAAAAGTGTCTGGAATGTGTATCTGTATGCATTGCGGCTACGTTCCTCGATGATGCTCTGTCTCATATTCTCCTGTGGTATTTGCGCCAATACCTCTGGTGGTATCTGTTGGTTAATGGCATCTACGGATGCTATCTTGTTTACTACAGATGCAAGGGCATATTTGTCGAGGTCGCAGAGTTCGGCATGTCCGAAGAGGGCATTTGCCAGCACCTTCTTCTCGCCGAGGTCCTGAAGTCTGGGGTGCTCTATGTCGAAGTCAAGGAACCAGTTGTTGAGTTCCTTGAAGAAGTCGAGAGCGCGAAGCGATGCAAAGGTGCCAAGGTTCATGTCCACGCCATCCTGTGCCATGGTGTTGAGTTTCTGGACATAGGACATCATTTTCTTGTTTCCCTCCTCGGCAATCTCCATGCGGATGTCCTCGTCTTCCTCCATACCGAGTTTCTCACGCAGTTTCTGTTGCTCTCTCTGCATCTTGTCGAAGAGTTCCTCGTGGAGTTTCTTCTGCATCTTCAATCCAGTGATGGAGGTGAGGAGATATTTCTGCACTTCGATGAGTTCGTCCTTCAACTGTTCGTTCTCGGCCCATTTTTCAAACATGGCAGAAAAGGATTGGGGAAGTTTGTCGCCATATCTTATGACCATGAGCACTACGCCGCTCAGGGCCACGGCACGCACTTGCCTGTCTTCATTCTCCACCCACTGAAGCAGGAGGTCGGTCTGGTGCTGGGGGAAATACCTGGCATCCTTTCCGTCCCACATCCATATGTTCATGAAGGTGAGCAGGGCGCTGTATCTTGATGGCTGCTCGTTGCGGCAACGCCACGAGATGAACAGGTATGAGAGCAGAACCGAGAGTGGCATGTCGTGTCTGTCGTGGGATGTGTTCATGGAGTGATGTATATGTGTGGTATTTTACTTGCTCTGTTTCTTCATTGCCTCAAGGTAAACTTCACGTAGGAGTTGTGCCTGTGTTTGTAGGCAAGAGTCGCCATGTGCAGAAGGAGAGATGAAAAATCCCATACCGTCAAGTATGGTGTCGCTAAGGTTGTCGTGTCCCAAGGCGAGGAGAGAGTCTGCCCATGGTTGTGGCAATATGGCTGCATCAATAAGGCCACCGTTTGCCATATTGAATCTTACTGGCAGGCTGTTGATTTGTGCATGGTAGATGTCTGTCTGCTCTATCCTGGCAGAATCTGTCATGTGTGTCATCCACTTCTCCAACTGGCTCCATCGGGTCAAGGCTACCATATTGGTTTTCAGCGCTTGAATATCCTTTATCTCCTTGTCCTTGTTGGCCACGAGTTTCAGCTGCACTGGCACGGGCAGAAGCATGATAGGACGTATGGAGTCCGTCTTTATGCGTGAAATGCGCAGAGAGTCTTCGAAATAGACATGTGCCACACCAGAGAGAATTGCCGTGTCTATGTCCATGAGTGCATCATATGGGATAAGCTCAAGATCAAGTCCCATGTCGGATGCCAGTCCGCTTTCACAGGCATATCGCAATATGTCGCATTCCCGGATAGGGAGAATTGCCACGCGCAGAGATGATGAATCGCTTGTGGAATTGTCATTGTCAGAAGACTGGGACGATGTGGTGCTGTTCCTGTCGCACGAAGCAACGATAAGTGTTGCTATGCATAAGATGGCAGGAAGAAGTTTCTTGGTGATGCTTGGCATGCCTGATGATTGCGTTGTGTGTGTGGGGGATGGTGTATGTGTTTGCGTGTGGTGGAAAAACGAGGGACGCACAAAACGTTGCACGTCCCTCGCCTGTATGGTTATTGTTAGTTCCGTGTCCGCGGAGATTAGCCCTTGATGGCAGCTACACCGGGGAGAACCTTACCTTCGATAGCCTCGAGAAGAGCGCCACCACCGGTAGAGATGTAAGATACCTTGTCAGCCAGACCGAACTTGTTTACACAAGCTACAGAGTCACCACCACCGATGAGAGAGAAAGCACCCTCAGCAGTTGCCTCGGCAATAGCGTTACCGATGGCGCGAGAACCGCCAGTGAAGGTCTCCATCTCGAACACACCTGCAGGACCGTTCCAAAGGATGGTCTTACAACCCTTGATAGCCTCGGCGAACAACTTCTGAGCCTCTGGACCAGCGTCCAAACCTTCCCAACCCTCGGGAATGTTGTCAGAGGGGCATACCTGAGTGTTGCAATCGTTCTTGAAGTCGTCACCGCAAAGAGCGTCGGG
>JAFYVX010000148.1 GCA_017558255.1 Bacteroidaceae bacterium | reverse complement strand
TTTGTGCGACGCTTTGAGTGAGACACGTTGTTACCAACCATGGCTCTCTTACCGGTAATTTGACAAATCTTAGACATTTCTAATCTTCCTTTCTTTTGTTACTTTTCCAATAACATCTTCCAAACAGGGCACAAAGGTAGTGTCTTTTTACGAATAATGCAAATATTTCCAGAGAAAAAACTCCATATATCAGTCATTTTCGCATGATTTAAACGCCGCTTCAGCATATCTGGCATTTACCACATTTATAACTTGCTTCTTATTGGACATATATTAATAAGGTAAATGACTCTGCCTTCAATCCATGCAAATCTTCCCAAAGGGAGACGTGACTATAATTTCAGAACCTAACTCCAAGGGTGGCTGTGATGGTGTGGGTAGTGAGATCGGCATCGATAGCCGTGTTGGGCAAGCTGCTGTAGAAGGAGTCAAAGGCATAATACTTGCCTGTCTGATGACGGTACTTGTAGACCAGATCGACATACAACCACTTGTAACGGTAACCAAGACCTAAGGTGGCTATCTGGGTATCGGACAGATTCATGTAGTCAAGACCTGTGGGATATGCCAGGGCATTGTCGGCAAAGAAGGGATCCCAATAGGAATCGGGGGCAGTAGTGGAGGTGATGTAGTTGTAGCCTGCACGCAGAGCCAGACTTGAGATGGGTTTGAACTCCAAGCCGGCTCGCATAGTGTGCTGTGGCAACAGCATAGTGGCGGTTACGTCCTTTAAATCAAGGTCCACCGTGGTGCCACCATACTGCGAGGGATAGCGCACAGAGGTACCAGCATAGTTGGCATACTCATACTCCACTCCCCAAGCAAAACTGGTGGAAACTGTACTACCCATCTGTGCACGTACCTTCCAGGGCGAAGTGATTCTGTACTCAAGGTAGTTGATATAGGACTCGGAGAGGTCGTAGACGTAGTGGGAATGAAGCTGTGTCGGGTCATAGATGGCCTTGCCCTGCTTTTCATCCCAATAGTACTGGGTAATGAGACTCTGATCGTCCACATACTTCAGAGTGTACCATGTGGGAGTCTCCACAGTGAAACCGACACGGAAAGAACTGTTTTCAAAGGGACGCACGATGGCACCAAGTTTAAAGTTGAAGCCTGTACCTGTGATGACTTGCTCGTTGTTATAGCCAAAATCGTGAATACGTCCAGATTCACCGGTGCGCTGTTCCCAATATTCTGTAGCACGACGCATGTCCACGTTGTCCAATCCAACGGTAATGCCAAGGAAGTAGCGGTTCTCTATATTTGTACTGAGGTTGAACTCGTAGGCATTGAGGGAACCACGCATTACGGAGAGTGAGCTGTTAGGGTCGGATGACATCTTTGCGATGGGTTCGTCGAACAGGCCGCTTGTCTCTGCCAGGTTGTAGAGGGTGCTGTAATAGGTGTCGGGGTTGCCGTAGAGATAATCTATATTGTCCTTGGTTTCATCTGTCAAACCTTTGAGCTGGTCAGCCCATGATGCAGCAGTGTATACCTCACCAAAGAGACTGCTGTTATAATCGGCCTTCTTCTGGTAGTTGAAGGAGAGGTTGATGTTGCGCAACTTGCCATTACCCTTGAATGAGGCAAGTGCTCCTACCTGATTGAATTGAGCGAAGGTGCCTGTCGCTATTCCCTGGGCACTGTTGTTGCCCAACCCGGAGGCTCCTGCGGTGTAGGTCAATTCGTTCTTGCTGATCATACCAAGACCTGCGGGGTTGCTGCTTATCACAGAGAGGTCGGCTCCCAGCGCACCCATGGCGCCGCCCATTGCCACGAAGCGTGATGTGCCGAACAGGTCGGAGGTATTGATAACGGTATTGTTGAGATATGGGTCCTGAGCCATAGCATGGAGACTGATGGCAGAAAACGCCCAAACGAATATCTTCTTCATAATTGTATTCTGTATATAGTTATTCTAAAAACGGTCAGCTACAGGCAGCCGGAGATTATACCTCCTTCAAACCCAAAACTCCCTAAACCCTAAACATTAAACTCTAAACAATAAAACCTAAACACCAAACTACCCTACCTACCACGACCTCCGCCACCACGTGAGCCACCGGTACGTGAAGCTCCGCTACGCGAACCACCCGACGGAGAACCGAAACTGCCACTTCGTGAGGTGGAGGTGCCACCCATGCGGGAAGACGATGAGGAACTGCGGTTGGATGAACGGTTCATGTTGCTACTTTCCGAACGTCTGGAACGGTCGGTGGAAGTACCGCGATTGACGTTGCGGTCGGAAGAACGATTGGTGGAGCGGTCTGTAACTCTGTTGGACGAACGGTTGGTGGTGCCGTTTGACGAACGGTCGGTGACACGGTTGTAACGGTCGGTGGAACGCTGGTTCATGCGCGTGGCACGGTCGGAAGCACGGTTGGATGTGCTTCTGGTGGTGTTCCTGCCAGAATAACTGCCGTCGCGACCAGTGTGGGCAACGCTGCCTCTGCGGTCAATAATACGTGCACGTCCGTAGTCGCGGTTTCGGGAGGTGGAAACACGAGGACCATGAGCATGATGCCCTACCCAATGATGATGATGTGGATAGTAGCCTGAGTGGTATCCGTAATGATATCCTGGCCAGTAGGGATTCCAATAAGTGCCATAATATCCTACACCCCAGCCCACGGAATACCATCCGCCATAGTAATACGGGCGATACCAGGGGTCCCAGTACCAGGGATCCCAATGCCAAGGATCATAAATATATGAGATGCGATTCCAGTACCATGGATCATAATGGTGGCATCCGTGGAAGCGTGCCAGACGGAGACCATAGTAAAAGTCTATGTCATTGCCATCAGAGAACCCCTCCTCGTATCCCTCGCTATACCCCAGATCGTAGAGACTCTGTGCGGAAAGACGGTAGGTCTGGGTATTACTCGCTTCAGTCACCTCTACTTCTGCCGACAGGGTGTCTACCGAATACGTGGAAGGTTGTTTGCCACGTCTGTTGTATTCATCCACATCGCGGACTTCAGAAATTGGGACTGTTGCCGTAACACGCACTGGCTGGACATTGGAAGGTTCGTCCGTCTCGTATACAATCTCAACCTTGCGGGTGGTCTTCTCTGTCTTGGAGACTTTCTTGTCCTTCTTTGATGTGAAATACATATCATCCTCCTGGGCTTTCAGCAAGGAGGAAGAGGCCAGCATAATGATGCTGAAGAGTATTGCAAGCTTCTTCATAGGAACAAAACTTTGATTTTGCATGTCAAAGATACGGATTTCGGATATAAAGACAAGGGGCTTTATCCTATTATTAAGAGGATTTTCCCTTTTTTAGCAAAAGCAGGGCCCAATTGGAGTCCTGAGACTGGAGAATGGGGTGCAAACCGTGATTTTCCGCCTCTTTAAGCAGAATGGGCACATCCTGAGTGTAGAAACCACTCAGGAGCAGTTCGCCTCCAGTCACCAGGGATGAGGAGAAACGCGGCATGTCTGCCAGCAATATGTTGCGGTTGATGTTGGCGATGACAAGTGAAGGTGCGAATGATGGTGCATGAGCCTGCTCTACATCCTGCTCTTGTGCTACAGGAAGGACACTGCTGTCTCCGAGGTGTACCTCCACGGCTTCGTGTATATCGTTAAGAAGAAGGTTGGCTTGCGCATTGCGCACACTCCACTCATCAATGTCGTAGGCAAAAACATGAGCGGCTCCAAGCATGCGACACAGGATTGCAAGGATTCCGGTGCCGGTACCAGCATCAATGACATGCCTTCCAGACATGGGCATGGCAAGCAGTTGCCTCAATATCATTCGAGTGGTTTCGTGCGAACCTGTTCCGAATGCCTGGCAGGGATTTATTCGTATATCGTACTCAGCATGGGGTACATCGTCATGCGCCGTATCGTGTACGACGATGACGGGTTTTTCTTCTTTGCCGTCGAAAATGACAATGGGACGGAAACCTTCCTGCTCCCATTGACGGTTCCAATTCTCGTCCGGGGCTTCGGAAACGGTGTATGTGATTCTTGTCCCTTGCAGAGGGAAGGCGCTCGTGGCACGTTCCACCCCCTCCTTGCTGAACATGCTCTGCTGAACCCAGGCCATAAGACCCTCAGGAGTGGGTTCAAAAGCTTCAAACCCTTCATCGGCAAGTAGCGCACTGAGAATATCCGATGCTATGGAGACCTCGGATGATGCAATATGGAATTTTACCTCTAAATATTTCATTGGGATATAGAAAAGACATAAACGTGATTACTGTTGTACGACCGCAACCTCCTACCCTACTCTCTACTCAAACCTGATACTCCTGGCAGGGCTGATGCGGCTGATGACAAGAGTGGGTATGACTAGCGACAGCACACATACGATGAAGGTTATGACATTCAGCGCAAGAATGCCAAGCCAATTAAAGTGGACGGGGACTTGCGACAGATAGTAACTGGCTGGATCCAGAGATAAGATGCCCGTCCACTTCTGTATTGCAAGAAGCATGAGGGCAACGACGTTGCCAAATACGAGGCCACGCACCACCAACATTGCAGAGAGGTGCAGGAAGATGCGGCGCAACTGTCCGTCGGTACTACCCATGGCCTTCATAACTCCGATAAAACGTGTACGTTCAAGGATAATGATAAGCAAACCACTTATCATGGTGACTCCAGCCACACATATCATAAGGATGAGGATGGCAACAACATTGGTATCCAAAAGCGTGAGCCAAGAGAATATCTGCGGAAACAACTCGTCAACACGAGCAGAAGCATAATATTGTCCATAGGCATCCTCCCTTTGCGAGAGAATACGCGATATTTCCAAGGCTACCGAATCAACGTGGGAGAAGTCTACTAATCTCACCTCTGCGCCACTGAACTGATCATATTCCCAATGGTTAAGCGACTGGGCTGTGCGCATATCTGTATAGCACATCTTGGAGTCAAAATCCGCCATGTTGCTGGCAAAAATTCCCGACACAACGAATCTGCGGGCACGAAGGTTATCATCAAAGAAATAGGCATACACCCTATCACCTGTCTCTACCTGCAGGGCAGAGGCTGTCGTGGCAGATATGAGGATGCTATCGCTGGAAGTACTGTCACCGACAAAGGCCGGAACATGACCCGAAACAAGATTTTCGGAAAGGAAAGAGGCGTCAAAGGAAATTGCATCAACACCTCTAAACATAAGACCAAGAAACGCCTCCTGCGTCTTAAGCATACCAGGACAAAGGACAAAGCGATGCACATTGGTGACACATGGCAATGCCTCTATTTGCATGACAAGAGAATCAGTAATCTGTATGGGAGCGGCATGGGTGCGGTAAAGGCACTGGGAGTTTAGTACCTGTACATGTCCAACAAGACTGGCCACACGACTCTTAATCTCTCGCTGGAAGCCTATGGTTACGCAAAGGCTGATAATCATAACCATTATCCCCACGGCAACACCTGCCGTGGCAATGCGAACCGCAGAGGCAGAAACACGTCCCGCCTCTCCTGCAGCATAGATTCTTTTGGCTATGAAATACATAATGTAATACTCAAAGCAGCATGCTTCAAACTACTCGGTACGACCAGGATACGCTTCAAGCGCCTTGCGAAGCACAAAGAGCGCACGTACAAGATCATCCTTCTTCAGCACATAAGCCAAGCGGACCTGATTGCGTCCGGCACCAGGGGTTGTATAGAAGCCTGATGCTGGTGCCATCATTACGGTCTCACCCTCCCACTGGAAATCGCTCAGACACCATGCACAGAACTTGTCGGCATCGTCTACAGGCAATTTGGCAACGGTATAGAAAGCACCCATTGGGATAGGACTGTACACTCCTGGAATTCTGTTGAGGCCATCAATAAGACACTTACGACGCTCCACATATTCGTCATATACCTCACGGCTATACTCCTCGGGTTCATCCAAAGATGCCTCGGCTGCAATCTGGCCAATGAGAGGAGGACTGAGACGTGCCTGACAGAACTTCATCACAGCCTTACGCACCTCGGCGTTCTTAGTTATGAGAGCACCTATGCGGATACCGCACTCGGAATAGCGCTTGGACACAGAGTCGATAAGTACCACATTATTCTCTATTCCTTCCAAATGACAGGCAGAAATATAAGGAGAACCTGTATAGATGAATTCGCGATAGACCTCATCAGAGAAAAGATATAAGTCATATTTCTTTACAAGATCGCGAATCTGGTTCATCTCTCTGCGAGTGTACAAGTAGCCCGTAGGATTGTTGGGATTGCATATAAGGATGGCACGTGTATGCTCGTTGATAAGTTCCTCAAATTTCTCAACCTTGGGCAAGGAGAAACCCTCCTCGATGGTGGTGGAAATGGTACGAATACGAGCACCTGCAGAGATGGCGAATGCCATGTAGTTGGCATAGGCTGGTTCTGGCACGATTATCTCATCACCTGGATTCAGACATGCGAGAAAAGAAAACAGCACTGCCTCGGAACCTCCGCTGGTAATGATGATGTCGTCAGCGGTGAGGTTGATATTGTATGAGGCATAGTAACTGACCAGTTTCTTCCTATAACTGAGATATCCCTGAGAGGGACTGTACTCCAGAATCTTACGGTCGATATTGCGTATAGCATCAATGGCGGATTGAGGGGTTGGAAGGTCGGGCTGACCTATATTGAGGTGGTAGACATGCACACCACGCTTCTTAGCATCATCGGCCAAGGGCGCAAGCTTTCTGATTGGAGATTCGGGCATCTCCTGACCTCGAACTGATATCTGTGGCATAAGATCAAATACTTTATAATTTGGGTTATATAAATATAATATGTCTTGTATTAGTGTGTTTCTGAATAATAGTAGTTCCAATACGAACCAGGATATGTCTCTTTGCATTCCTTGTACCGAATGGCAGGAGTTTCCTGGAGGGACTGGCGCAATTTCATGTAGTCCGAATATCTCGCATCCATGACCGAATCGGTTACATGTCCTGTTGCACCGGAACCGATGAGACAAAGAGCCTCGCGGTAATGCAGTGGCAATGCATGCCCTTTGTCATAATAAATGGACAATGCCGACGGAAAACGCTCTAAATCCCTATCGAGCAAAAGCGAACAGAGATAGTAATCTGCAAGTACATCAAGAGAGAGAGTATCGGCAGAAGAGAGCGAATCTGGGGAAAGTGACATTTTCTCAAGCAACGATTTCTCCAAGAAGCGGGAGACACCGAGCGAATCAACTCTGTGTGCAACAGCCAGATGCTCATACACTATGGAAGAGGTATGATATACCAGAGAAGCCGGCATGGTGTCGGGCAACATGCTTTCGCTACCAGTAAGACCATCCATGGAAAAGAGCCTATCGGCAAGGACTCCCTTGCGACTCAGGTCAAGCACCTGGATGGCGGTGATATTGTGATTGGAAACGGTCTCTCCTTTGAGAATCCTCTCCAGTTTCAAAGTGTCATTACGATAAATGGCATCTGCCATAGCCAATTGCACATGTAACTGGCGGTCTGTGTTGGTAAGTGCAATACACGTAAGCATGCCCACACAAGAAACAAGCACGTTGATTCCAAGGTAGTTGAATATAGGGGCATGTTCGCCTCTGTCTTCATGATATGCCTGACTGAACAAAATAAGCAAAATGGAGACCATCAACATCAGTAATGGCGAAAGCAGATGCAGTTCGTTCTCAGTGGATGCAACACCCAATGGAGAAATGCCAGTGAGAAAACCCAGAATAATATACGAAGGTAGGAAAGCCAGAGCCTTCATGGATAGCGGAAAATGCAATGTACACAAAAGTACGACTGCTGGTATTGAACAGAGAATCGTTCCAAGCAGGGCACTGACCCAGGTGGTAGAATTGGTTATATCGGACGTAACAAGTTCTGACTCTATAACATGCGACAAGGCTACGACACCATACTGATGCTTTATGTATAACAGGAGAGAGTATGAAACAAACAAAACAAAGCAAACCACGGTAAGAAAACTTGCCTTGTATTGTGTTGTCTTATAATGATACTTCATCCTAATCATACATTTCCTTTTCATTAGAGCAGACCATCATACGAAACGTGATAAAGTCTTATTGTTGATTTTTAGCACATATCCACACGGCACCTCCCTACAATATGCTTGACTCGTAGGCGGGACCGTGCGGATATTATATTTATACTATATTGGGTATACAGAAAAACTGCAATACCTTATTCCTTCGTCATCTTCAGGACACACGCACTGCGTGCGGGCAGATAAAGTTTGAGCCAACCCTTACCGTCCTTGGCAAGATCGCGGTCGTAGATGGTAAGATGCTTCAGTGTATCGTCATTGAAACCCTTGCCACCAAACTTAACATCGTCCGTATTGAGCAGATACTGATAGGTACCGGCCTTTACCATGAAACCATAATCAGTATAACTACGGAAAGGACTGAAGTTAAAGAAGAACAAAAGTTCGCCACGCTGGAAGGCAAATACCTGATCGCCATCATTGTGCCATATTTCGGTAACGTTGGTCTTCTGGATATCCTTCTCACTCTTGATGATCTTAAGCATGACGCGGTCAAAATCGCCCAGATAGTGGAAGCATAGTTCCTTGTTGTCCACCAGGTTCCACTGACGTCGTGCATACTTATGACTCCATCCGTTACCCTCGCGTGGGAAGTCAATCCATTCGGGATGACCGAACTCGTTACCCATAAAGTTCAGATAACCACCATTGATGGTGCTGCAAGTAAGCAGGCGGATCATCTTGTGCAAGGCAATACCACGCTCCACGGTAAAGTTCTCGTCGCCCTTCTTGAAATGCCAGTACATGTCGGCATCCACAAGACGGAAGATGATAGTCTTGTCACCAACAAGAGCCTGGTCATGACTCTCACAATAACTGATGGTCTTTTCGTCTGCACGGCGGTTGGTTGTCTCCCAAAGCAGGCTGCTGGGTTTCCAGTCCTCATCGCGCCATTCCTTGATAATCTTGATCCAATAGTCGGGGATGTTCATGGCCATACGGTAGTTGAAACCATAACCGCCTGCCTCGAACGATGCAGCCAGACCAGGCATGCCGCTCACTTCCTCGGCAATGGTAATAGCCTTCTTGTTCACCTGGTGTATCAGGCAGTTTGCCAAAGTAAGGTAAACGATAGCATTGTCGTCCTGACTGCCATTGTAGTAGTCACCATATCCACCGAATGCCTGACCAAGTCCATGGCTATAATAAAGCATTGAGGTAACACCATCAAAACGGTAGCCGTCGAAATGGAACTCGTCCATCCAATACTTACAGTTGCTCAGAAGGAAGTGGAGCACCTCGTTCTTGCCGTAGTCGAAGCAGAGACTGTCCCATGCTGGATGCTCGCGACGGTCGCCCTGATAGAAATACTGGCAGGGGTCACCGGCCAGGTTGCCAAGTCCCTCTACCTCGTTCTTCACAGCATGACTGTGTACTATATCCATGATTACGGCAATGCCCATACCATGAGCCTCATCAATCAAGGCCTTCAGTTCCTCGGGAGTACCGAAACGACTGCTTGCAGCAAAGAAACTGCTCACGTGATAACCGAAACTACCATAATACGGATGCTCCTGGATGGCCATTATCTGGATGCAGTTGTAGCCTGCCTTGTGTACACGGGGCAATACATTCAAACGGAATTCCTCGTATGTGCCAACCTTCTCTGCGTCTTGTCCCATACCGATGTGGCACTCGTAGATGAGCAAAGGACTGGTATTGGGTTTGAACTTAGTGTTCTTCCATTCGTATTTCTGTTCGGGCTCCCAAACCTGGGCAGAGAAAATCTTTGTGGTTTCATCCTGAACCACACGACGCACCCATGCGGGTATGCGTTCGCCCTGTCCACCATCCCAATGTACACTCATCTTGTAGAGATCACCATGCTTCAGGGCTTTCTCTGGCAGGACAAGTTCCCAGTTGCCAGAGTCGCCCACCTTCTTGAAAGCATAGTGGCCGTCTTCCTTCCAACCATTGAAATCACCTATGAGGTAAATGGCAGTAGCATTAGGAGCCCATTCGCGGATAACCCAGTTCTTGCCTTCCTTGTGAAGACCAAAATACAAATAACCTGTTGCAAACTCGGAAAGCGTCTTCTCTCCGTTATTGGTCAATTCGGCAATCTTGTTCAACGCCGACTGATGACGTCCGTTGATTGCCTCTGCATACTCTGCCAGATACTTGTCGTTCTTGATAAGGCGCAGAACCGCAGGTTCCTTCACCTCTTCTGGTGCCACTACCTTCTTGGTGGTAGCCTTCTTGGCACATGTCTTCTTTGCTGTTGTCTTCTTTGCAGCAGCACTCTTTGTGGTTTTCGATGCCTTAGCGGTATCAGATTTCTTGGTTGCCATATATTAAAATTTAAGATTATTCTTAACTAAGAGTTTAACGTCCAACGAATTCACCAGCCTTGAAAATGCCTTCGTAGCGCTTGCCTTCCTTATCTTCCTGTATGCCACGGCCTTCTTTTTGGCCAGCCTTGAATTGTCCTTTATATTTTGCTCCGTCCGCCTGTCGCAAAACTCCTTCTCCTTCCATCTGGCCGTCTACCCATCCACCTTCATAAACATCTCCGTTGGATGAAGTAAACTTGCCCTTACCATGCTGACGGTTGTTTTTCCATTCCCCTACATATACGGAGCCATTACTCCATGTAAACACTCCATGGCCATTCTGGTCTCCATCTTCAAAGTTTCCTAAATATTTATCACCATTCTTGAACTTGAAAATTCCCTCGCCAGTACGCAGACCTTCAACATAAGGCCCTTCGTATACGTTTCCGTCCTCGAAGACATATATTCCACGGCCATGCTGTTTATCGTTACGCCACTCTCCTGTGTACTTGTCACCTGTAGCATAATTAAATGTACCGTTTCCCGACTTCTGGTTTTCCTTCCATTCGCCCTCATAGCGATTGCCGTCTCCCCAGTCAAAGATGCCTTTGCCATCCTTCATGTCCTTTTTCCATTCGCCCTTGTAATAAGCACCACTGGAAAACGTATATGTTCCCTGCCCGTCACGCATGTCCGACGACCATTCTCCTTCGTAAACATCGCCATTGTAATAGTACATGGTTCCTTTGCCATGCTGACAATCTCTAAACCAGAGACCTTCATATCTATTGTTATTTATAAAATAATAGATACCCCATCCATGTTGCTGGCCTTGATACCACTCACCGATATATTTTTCTCCATCAGCAAATTTGTAGGTGCCTTGTCCATGACGTTTACCCTTGACATACATTCCTTCATGGACATCTCCGTTTTGAAAACGTGTGACTCCACGGCCATAGGGTTTACCTCTGAAGATTTCTCCTTGATAAATGGAACCATCCGGGAACTCATAGGAACCGATGCGTATTTCTTGAGCGCATGAAGGAACTACAGCAAAAAAATACATAAATGCTGTTACAAAAATACATGTTGCACTATAGGAAAATTTACGCAATGCAGTTACCTTTTTTATGTTTGCTGACAAAATTACGAAAAATTCATAATACTTCCAAACATTTTAATATATTTTCCTATTGTATAAGCAAAAAACCATTATGAACAGGCATTATATATATCCATTAAGTATCAAAGCGTTTGCTGATATACAAAAATAGCCATCCTTGCCTGAAAGCATGATGGCTATTCTATTCTTACTCTAAATTACATCAAGGATTCATCTGCGACTCATCAACATAAATGCTATCTGTCTGTGCCGTGGCTTCCTGAGCCTCCAGCCAAGTAGCAGCGACCTCCTGTGGCACTTCAAAGTCTTCCTCTGGATCGTAGCCCAGACTCTTATCGGCATATACTTTATTTAAAAACAAACCAACTATCGGCAATGCTGATGATGCACCCTGACCATAACTCATTGACGAGAAGTGGATATCACGCTCATCACCACCAACCCAGGCTCCAAAGGCCATACTGGGAGTATAACCCACAAACCAACCATCGGTATTATCGTTGGTAGTTCCTGTCTTGCCACCCATAGGTGATTTTATCTGATACTTGAATCGCATGCGCGAACCCGTACCTCCATCCATCACTCCTCGCATCAGCTCAACCATCTTCCATGCTGCATCTCTGCTGATAACATGCTGTATATGTGGTGTGAATGTGGCAAGGACATTACCTTCTCCATCCTCTATTCGTGTAACAAATCGCGGTGAACGGCGCATACCTTCATTGGCGAATGTCGTATAGGCGCTCACCATCTCCAATACACTGATCTCGCATGCACCAAGGCATAGTGACATGGCTGGTTCTATTTCCTGATTAAGGACACCGAACTCGTGGATAAGACTGACAAGGAGTTCGGGGCTCAACTGATTCATCAGCCAGGCAGATATCCAGTTGTTGGATTGGGCAAGTCCCCACTTCAATGTTACCATTTCGCCATACCTCTTCATACTTGCATTGCGTGGTGTCCACTCCTGGTCTCCGACCTGATAGGTAACCTGCTCGTTGGGAGCAAGATCATAAGGACTATAACCACTCTCCATTGCCAGGGCATAAAGGAAGGGCTTTATGGTGGAGCCAACCTGCCTGCGTGCCTGACCTGCCATATCATAACGGAAATGAGAGTAGTTTATATCGCCCACATAGGCCTTGACATCTCCCATACCCATATCCATGCACACAAATCCAGAGTGAAGGAAACCTTTGTAGTATTTCAGCGAATCAAGTGGAGTCATCAGTGTGTCTATGTCACCCTTTGGAGAGTAGACAGACATCTCACGAGGGGTATTGAAAGACGCTTCTAT
>JAFYVX010000147.1 GCA_017558255.1 Bacteroidaceae bacterium | reverse complement strand
GGAAACAGAGGAATTGTGGTTCCCCAACTGGGATATGGGCCAGGCACCCTGGTACAAGGATGCACAGGGCAAGCGTGCCAAGGTGTTTGAGACCTCTCCTCACCTCTATGTCGACCGTTGGGACACCCCCATCCTCTGCATCCACGGACAGAAGGACTTCCGCATCGAGTACACCCAGGCAGAGAGTGCCTTCACCGCCGCACGCGTGCGTGGCATACCTGCCCAGCTGCTCCTCTTCCCCGACGAGAACCACTGGGTGCTCAAACCCCAGAATGGTATCCTCTGGCAGCGCACCTTCTTCCGCTGGCTGGATAAGTGGCTGAAGAGGTAGACTGACACCATCAGCTAAGATTAATCAATAAACTAAATAAACGATAATAAGATGACAAAAAAAATGAATGACAACGCAGCTATGCGTTGGACAGCACTACTCATTGTAAGCGTTACAATGATGTTTGCCTATTTCTTCACAGATATCATGGCACCCCTTGAATCTATCCTTACCGCATCTGCAGAAAATGGCGGTCATGCTTGGACAAGCGACGAGTATGGTTTCTTCTCTGGCAGTTATGGTTTCTTCAATGTATTTCTGCTTCTTTTGTTCTTTGGCGGAATTGTCTTGGACAAATTCGGAATCCGTATTACGGGCATCTTGTCCACAACACTGATGTTCATAGGTGCACTTATAAAATGGTATGCTGTTTCACGCACATTCGAAGGAGAGCTTATGGGATACCAGATGCAGGTAATTCTTGCTTGCGTTGGTTTTGCCACATATGGCGTTGGAGCAGAGATGGCAGGAATCACTGTAACTAAAGTCATTGCCAAATGGTTTAACGGTTACGAGTTGGCATTAGCCATGGGTGTGCAGGTTGCATTGGCACGAATTGGAACAGCTGTCACAATGAGTTTTTCCCTTCCTCTTGCAAAGCAATTTGGCGGTGTCAGCTCAAACATTGCCTTGGGTGCAGCACTTTTATGTATTGGTGTCATCTCATTTGTAGTATATTGTGTAATGGACCGCAAGTTTGACAAAAGCCTCAACCAGTCAGCTGCAGACGACACTGAAGAATCATTCAAGTTCTCACATCTTGCTCTCTTGTTGGGAAACAAAGGCTTCTGGTACATTACCGTGCTCTGCGTGATGTTCTATTCTGGCGTCTTCCCCTTCATTAAGTTTGCAACCAAAATAATGGTTATTAAGTTTGGTGCGGATGATTTTACAGCTGGCTTGATTCCATCTATGCTTTCCTATGGTACCATTTTCCTCACCCCTCTCTTTGGCCTTATATACGACCGTATTGGCAAGGGAGCTACATTGATGCTGATAGGTAGCATTCTTCTCACACTTGTTCATGTCGTTTTTGCAATTCCCGGAATCACCAATGTTGTCATCGCTATTGCCATGATGGTAATACTTGGCATAGCTTTCGGTCTTGTCCCCAGCGCTATGTGGCCCTCTGTTCCCAAGATTATCCCAATGCATCTGCTTGGTACGGCCTATGCTGTAATATTCTATATACAGAATATCGGTTTATCAATGGTACCCATTGCAATAGGAAAGATAAATCAAGCCAACACCAATGTAGAAGGCATTATTGATTACACACAAACCATGAGCACCTTCGCTTCATTCGGCATCATATCAATAATAATATCATTCCTGCTATTAAGAGAAGACAAGAAGAAGGGCTATGGCCTTGAGAAGCCAAACATCACAAAATAGGTTCACTTTAACATTCCAGTTATGAAAAAGTATTTGGGTTTATTGGCTTTTATCGCATCATTCGTTTCCATTTCCTGCGAAAAACAGATACCCGATGGAGAGTGGGATCCAATTGAAGTAAACAAGGAAACGCTGAATTTCCCTAAAGAAGGTGGAGTAGATTCTGTTTATAGCCAAAACTACACAAGTTGGTGGATAAGTTCCGGTTACCAAGGCGAGCCCGGTAATCACATCGAACCAACTACCATTAAAGGAGAAGATGGAAAAACATACCAACAAATAGATGGTGAGTGGTTTAAAGTAACAGTACTACGGCCACATAGCAATACCGCTGTTGTCTGGGTGAAGAAAAACGATACAGACAGTACTCGCCAAGCAGGTTTTTGCATGACCGTAGGAGACTCATTCAAATACATCAGTATATATCAAGAATAACTTGCAAAATATTCAACTTTTGCGAGAATACACAAAATTCGCAGTACTCATCCCGGGTACTGCGAATTTCTTTTGGTATTTTCAACCATAGTATGATACACCATGAATCATCGCATACGTGCAGTAGCAGTAGCGCAGATATTATCAGGTCACCGACATGTCACCGACATTTTGGGTGTTGGAGACACTTATTTGCAGCAAAAAACATAAAAACTATGGATTTCTTGCTTGAATGATAATTTTATTTGTACTTTTGCATCATCGTAACCGCCGTTACGGTAACGTGTATTACGATAAATACTTATAGATATGAGATTTTTTGATAGAGAACAAGAGTTTGAGAAGCTTAGAGAAATTGAGAAAGCGTCTCATGAAGTAGCTCAATTTACTATCATTACGGGAAGACGTCGTATTGGCAAGACAGAGATGGTCAAGAAGTTTTATGAGAACAAGACAATGCTATACTTTTTTGTTGCTCGTAAAGCGGAAGCCGATCTTTGCGATATATTCGTTGATGAGATTCGCACTAAACTGGGTATACCCATGCTTGACAGTAAGGGGATGTCTTTTGCTGCCGTGTTCAAATTCATCATGGAATTGTCTCAGACTCAGCATATCAACCTTTTTATTGATGAGTTTCAGGATTTCTATAGAGTAAATCCATCTATATATTCCGATATGCAAAACATATGGGATAGCTATAAAAATAAAGCTCACATCAACCTGATTGTGGCTGGTTCTGTAAACACCTTGATGAATAAGATATTCAAGGATAAGAAGCAACCACTTTTTGGCAGGCAGACAGAAACAATGCATGTCAGACCTTTTAAGCCCTCAGTCCTAAAAGAAATCATGTCTGAATAT
>JAFYVX010000146.1 GCA_017558255.1 Bacteroidaceae bacterium | reverse complement strand
ATCACGTGCTCTGGCCAACTGAGCTAAAGAGGCGGGTGGGTAAGCGATCTATATCGCGCCGCTACAACCAAGTACCCTTGCTGCGGTCAAGCCCTGGGGGAGTTCCGAGGGAGCATGCCGTACAGGACTTACCCGTGTTGCTTGAGGTTGTTCCCCGTTTGCGAGTGCAAAGGTATGGCATTTTTCTGAATGCACAAAACTTTTGAACACTTTTTTTAAAAAAAATATTCGTTTTACCCTGACACATTATTTATTATTATAGGAAATTTGTAACTTTGTCGCTTGTGAATAAAAACGAAAACAGATATATGGAAAAGCAGAAAGATATTTCAGTAATAGTGCCCCTGTGGAATGAGGACGAGAGTCTGCGCCCTTTGCACGAATGGATACAGAGGGTGATGAAGGAGCACAAGTTTGAATATGAAATAATTTTTGTAAACGATGGCAGTACAGATGCATCGTGGAAGGTAATTGAGGAATTGCACAAGGAGAACCCTGACACGGTGCATGGTATATGCTTCCGTCGCAACTATGGCAAGAGCCCTGCCCTATTCTGCGGTTTCGAGGCCGCCAAGGGCAAGGTGGTGATAACGATGGATGCCGACCTGCAGGATTCGCCCGACGAGATACCCGAACTATACCGAATGATTGTGGAGGACGGTTACGATCTGGTGTCTGGTTTCAAGATGAACCGCAGAAAGGGCGACCCTCTGTCCAAGACCATTCCTACAAAACTGTTCAACGCCACGGCTCGTGCTGTCAGTGGCATACATAATCTGCATGATTTCAATTGCGGATTGAAAGCCTACAGACAGGAGGTTGTGAAAAACATAGAGGTGTATGGCGAGATGCACCGCTATATCCCCTACCTGGCCAAGAATGCCGGATTCGCCAATATCGGCGAGAAGCCTGTGCACCATCAGGCTCGCCAGTTCGGCAAGTCCAAATTTATGGGATGGAACCGCTTTGTCAACGGTTACCTGGATTTGCTGAGCCTCTGGTTTCTGAACAGTTTCGGTTTGAAACCCATGCACATCTTCGGCTTCATAGGTTCGCTGATGTTCTTCCTGGGGTTCATTGCCGTGCTGATTGTGGGCGGAACAAAGTTGTATTGTCTGAGCATGGACATTCCACATGCACGCATCACGGACATGCCCTACTTCTACATAGCACTGACCACCATGATTCTGGGCACACAATTGTTTGTGGCCGGTTTCCTGGGCGAACTGATAAGCCGCAACTCCTGCGAGCGCAACAAGTACCAAATCCGCGCCACAATATGATAAAGAAGAGTATCCTGACTCTCCTGGCATCGGTGCTGGTGCTCCTCTCCTCGTGCGACTTGCTAAACTGCACTCAGGTTGACGTGAGCATGCTCAGGATGGAGATATTTGATGCCTCCGGCAATAAGGTGATGCTGCCCGATACGCTCACAATCAGTGCGTGCGGCACGGACAACATTCTCGTAAACCGCGACGTGAACACCAGCGAGATACTTCTGCCTCTGAGTTATCATGCCCTTAGAGACACATTCATATTGAGATACTACAGCGAATACTATTCGCTTCAGGACACTCTGTTTGTAGAGAAGACCAACGATGTATATTTCGAGTCGCCCGATTGCCCCACCGTTATGATGCACACCATACTTGGCGCTTCGTGCACGGACGAGTTCCTGGATTCGGTGGAGGTGGCAAGCAATAAAGTGAACTTTGAAGAGGCTACCCATCTGAAGCTCTTCGTTCAGGGCGAACCGTCAGCAAGCAGAATTCAGCATGAAGAGTAATTGCATTATCATAATTATGGTTCTCCTGGCATGTTTGCCAATGTCGGCACAGGAGGTTCTGCCAAACGCCGTATCAGCAACGGACACTACTGCCGTGGATTCGGTGATACCCACAGGTCGTCCAGGCGCCAAGAAATGGATAGAACCCGAGGAGAAGGAGAAGATTTATTTCATAGCCGGCTTTGGTGTGAGCGCCGATGTAGTGGGCGTTGTCATGAAGGCAGCAGGCAGCACCTTCTCACAATTGGAGATAGCCGGCCGTCTGAACATCCGCGAGAAGGTATTCCCCATCTTTGAGCTTGGCCTTGCCGAGGGTAACCGTGTGGGCAACTCCAAGGACAACGTGTTTCACACCTCGGCACCTTATTTCCGCGTGGGTTTCGATGTAAATGCCAACAAGAAACGCAAGTCCAACCGTCTTATGGTTGGATTCCGTTTCGGTTACAGTTCCTTCAACTACGACTTCACAGGTCCCTCCATCCAAGACCCCGTGTGGGGAGAGACCATACCGGTAGACATGCATGACATCCCTGCCAGTGCCATGTGGGGCGAGGCGTGTGTTGGCTTTGAAGCCAAGTTGTGGAGTTTCATCCGCCTGGGATGGAACGCCAGATACAAGTTCCGTTTCTCACAGAAGCATTACGAATTCGGCCAACCATGGTACATACCCGGTTATGGTCCTAATGGCGCCAACTGCTGGGGTGGTACAGTGAACCTGATCTTCGACTTCGGCCGCACCATGAAGAAAGGAAGGTGATGAACGGTGAGCGATTAGCGGTGAGCGAAGAGCGAAGAGCGATTAGCGAAGAGCGAAATTGTTGGGATAATAGAACGGGAAAACGGACTCTCCTAACAATACACAACAAACGAGACACAAACACACATACAAGATGAAACTGAAGAAAAGACAAATAGCGCTACTGATATTCCTCGTCGTGGGAACGATATACGTGGCCATGACCAACGACAAGGCACTGAGCGCAAAGACATGGAAATTCTCCGAACGCATCTTCGGCACAGTAATGAACGTAACATATACCGGCACCGAGGACCTGCACGACACCATAATGACATGCCTAAGAGGTGTGGACGGTTCTCTGTCCATGTTTAATCCACAAAGCACCATTTCGCGTATAAACCGCGGAGAGACAGATAGCCTGTGTGCATATCTGGCCGAGATTCTTCCCATGGCACATAGCGTGTCCGAAGCAACGGACGGTGCCTTCGACATAACCGTGGCACCGCTGGTCAATGCATGGGGCTTCGGTTTCAAAAGCGGACAACTTCCCACGGATGCACAGGTGGACAGCCTTAGAACCCTGGTGGGATACAAGGGGATAAACTTTGCAGAAGGAAGAATATACAAGGCGAATCCAGGCACCGTCATCGACCTCAGCGCCATAGCCAAGGGATTCGGAACCGACCAGGTGGCAAATCTGCTCTTGGAACATGGCGTGAAGAACTTCATGGTCGAGATTGGCGGAGAGATAGTTACCCGTGGCAACAACCCCAAGGGCAAGGCATGGCACATAGGCATCAACCGCCCTGTGGAGGACAGT
>JAFYVX010000145.1 GCA_017558255.1 Bacteroidaceae bacterium | reverse complement strand
TTCGCTTCATTAAGGTGCAACACTGAGTGTAAAGCCTGTTATGACCGATTGCGGTCTAATGGCAAGCCAGGGAAAGTAGCTGTTATTGCAGTAGCAAATAAACTTATCCGGCAGGCTTTTGCCGTTGTCACTCAGGAAAAACCTTACGTCGACGGTTATGTATCTTCAAAGAAGTAGTTCCTGCTATTTCCCGAAGTGTATCAGCATAGATAGTCTAATACCTGAAAACACCGAGGGGTTTGGGGGCGAGGAGCCCCCATGAGAGAGTACAAATCGGTAGAAAACGCTAATAATTGTTAACAGCATACATTTTTTTATTACAGTTCATTAGACTGTTACGCGCTAATGACCGATTTGGGATTATCAATCATCATTCAACATTGCACCCTATACCTACCGATGTGTAGCCCTATCATCATCAAGCAACATACACAAAAAAATATGGAGGTCCGCTTCAAACGAACCTCCATAATATTTAAATTGATTTAATTGTATTCTAAACGATTAGTTTACAGTAATCTCGTCTATGAACACAAATGAAGGATGTCCCTTACCACCATGCCATTCGGGCAGACTATGCTCGGGCTGGAGATATACCTTTACGAACTTTGCAGTCTGTGGAGTAAAGGTAAGAGTGTGCTCGTAGATTTTATTGGGATTATCAAGAGTCATAACAGGATACTCCTCAGATGCAACCTCAGTAAAGTTCTCGCCATCCTCTGATACAGAAACGGCAAAGCGGCGTGCATCAAATACCCAGTCGCCCTTCTCAACAAGTGTAGACACTGATACAGAACTAATCTCTGTGGGTTCCTTCATATCGATGACAGCCTCCATATCGTTCTTGAAGAATGCAATCCAGCGACCGGTCTTATAGTTCTGGTTACCCTTCAAACCGTCAACCAATGTGCCAGCACCCTCAAAGGCATACTGTCTGTTGATGGGTTGGAGCATGGTGATAGGCTTAAAGCTTGCCTTGTGCACCTTAACTTCCTCCTGGAAAACGCGTGTGTTGCCTGTTGAACGAATGCCTACAGCCTTTACGGTGCAAGACTCGCTAATCTTCAGTGTATCTGTATACTTAGGTGACTGAGCTGTGGGGTCTGTACCATCCAAAGTATAGTGAATGGGGCTATTATCCACGGTCTTGAAAGCAACCTTCAGCACACCCTCTTCAGCGTCGGGAGTCATCTTGGCAGTAACATCAAAGACATGAGTAGCATAGTTATACTGCTTGATGTCATAGATGTCCACCAACTGTGACAGACGGTTCAAGAAGCACTCATAGTTCTTCTTCTCGGGTGCGCTCCACTGTACCTCGGAGAGTGCTGCCATACGGGGAAGGAGCATATACTCTACATGGCTGTATGTGGGAACATACTCGGTCCACAGGTTAGCCTGAATGCCGATGATATGCTTCTGCTCCTCGGGAGTGAGAGAATTGGTAGCAACATTGAAGCTGTAAACCTTCTCCACAGGCACATAACCACCGATTGCCAAAGGTTCGCCATCAGTGTCCTTTGTCTGGTAGTAGTCGAAATAGAAATAAGATGTAGGAGCAAGAATAGCGTCATGCTTCTGGCGTGCTGCCTCATAAGCATAGTTCTCGCCACGCCATGCCATCAGAGTGGCATTGGGTGCAAGACCACCCTCAAGAATCTCATCCCAGCCGATAATCTGACGACCCTTGCTATTCAAGAACTTCTCGGCATGACTAATGAAATAGCTCTGCAGATATTCCTCTGCGCTATGCTTAGCATCACCCTTGATACCGAGTTTCTTAATACGAGCCTGACACTTAGGACACTCCTTCCAACGAGTTTTGGGACATTCATCACCACCGATGTGGATATACTCTGAGGGGAAAATCTCCACAATCTCAGTGAGAACATCCTCAATGAAACGCAATGTAGCATCGTTACCTGCACAGAGAACCTCGTCAGATACACCCCACATAGTCCATACATCATAAGGACCGCCTGTGCAACCCAACTCGGGATAAGCATGCAAAGCACCCATCATATGACCTGGCATGTCGATCTCAGGGATAACTGTGATGTAGCGTTCAGCTGCATACTTAACAATTTCCTTTGCCTCCTCCTGGGTATAGAATCCGCCATAGGGGATGCCATCGTACTTGCCAGAATTGCGGCCGATAACGGTTTCCTTACGCATAGAACCCTTCTCGGTCAGCAAGGGACGGCTCTTGATCTCTATACGCCAACCCTGATCCTCTGACAGATGCCAGTGGAAACGGTTGATGTTGTGCAAGGCAAGCATATCGATGTAACGCTTCAAAGAATCCACGGGGAAGAAATGACGAGAAACATCGAGCATTGTACCACGATAGCCAAAACGAGGTGCATCGTTAATCTCTACGGCAGGAAGAACAACATTGACACCATTGGCATCAGCAACAGACTTACGCAATGTCTGAATTCCATAGAACACGCCAGCTTCAGAACCGCCACTGATAAGCACCTGATCTGCGGTAACCTTCAAGGTATAACCTTCTGGTTGTTCTTCATTGGCAACAACCTGAAGCAATACACCCTTACCCTCAGTACCTGCCTGTGGAACAAGCACCTTACCTGTCTGCTCCTTCAAAAACTCTGCCAAAAATTCTGCATTTCTCTGCATCTTGGCATTTCCCTCTGGATAGAAAATCTTGGTACCGTCGGTAAGAACGAAAGCACCATCCTGTCCCTGAACAACCTCTAGTGGTGCAGGAATTACATTGTAATTAGCCTCCTTTACGTTTGTCTGGCAGGAGAAGAATATACTGCCCAAAGCAAACATAGTAGCCAAACTAATGAAACTTTTCTTCATAAGCTGTGTTTAGGTTAATAATAAAAAATTTGAGTTTTTACGGAGTAAAGGTAGTGTTTTAATTTGAGAAAACCAAAAACCTGAAGTCTATAATAAGGCAAACAAGGCAAAAAGATGGGAGACAAACACCTCATATAAGGTATTTGTCTCCCTTTTATTGTAAATCTTTAAGAAGAATTACTTTATAGAAATACGCTTGATTAGAACCAAGTTACGTAGCAGAAGTCCTGACGGTGAGGCAGGTTCTCGTTCTTGGGGAACATACGCATAGCAGACTTGTAGCTGCCAGCGTTGTCCAGAACGTGAGTGCCTTCGAATGTGAACTCGTTGCCGTTCTGAGCAACCATCTTCATGGGCTCAACGCTGTAGATGCTCTCTACTCCGTCCTTGTCGGTGTGTACGGTAACGATCTCTACGCCTACTGCATCGTTCAAGCCAGCCTCATCGAGAACAACCTTAACGTTGTACTCCTTACCAGCCTCAACCTGACCGTTCATCAGAGCCTCACAAGCATCAACCTTAACAACCTTGATGTCGTTCCACTTGGTTGCAACCTCTTCCTTCCAAGCAGCGATCTCCTTGGCCAACTTGTTGTCGTTAGCGCGAAGAGCATTGCCACGGTCACGAAGCTTGTTGTAGAAACGGCTATAGTAGTCGTCCAACTGACGCTTCATGGTGTAGTGAGGAGCGATAGTAGCGATAGAATTCTTGATTACCTTCACCCAACCAGTGCTGTAACCCTTTGAGTTGCGAGCATAGTAGAGAGGCATGATCTCGTTCTCGAGCAGGCTGTAGATGGTAGCAGCATCGAGCTGGTCCTGATGAGCCTGGTTCTGGTATGTACGCTTCTCGGTAAGAGCCCAACCAGCACCCTCGCGGTAACCCTCGAGCCACCAACCGTCAAGTACTGACAGGTTAACAACACCGTTCATCAAAGCCTTCTCACCAGATGTACCACTTGCCTCGAGAGGACGTGTGGGAGTGTTCATCCAGATATCAACACCAGAAATCAAGCGGCGAGCCAACTGCATATCGTAGTTCTCCAGGAAGATGATCTTACCAAGGAACTGGGGCATCTGGCTGATCTCGTAGATGCGCTTGATCAAGCCCTGACCGGCACCGTCAGCGGGGTGAGCCTTACCGGTGTACAGGAACTGTACGGGATAGTTGGGGTTGTTAACGATCTTCTCAAGACGCTCCAGGTCGGTGAACAACAGGTGAGCACGCTTGTA
>JAFYVX010000144.1 GCA_017558255.1 Bacteroidaceae bacterium | reverse complement strand
TTGCAGGACGGCCTTCGTCCCGGCGAGGTAGGTTTCTTCCTCGAAACCGCCCATCCCGCCAAGTTCAAGCAGGTAGTGGACGACATCTGCGCCACCGATGTTGAAATCCCCGCCCGTCTCGCCGCCTTCATGCAAGGCCAGAAGCAATCCGTAGAGATGCCCAACGACTTCTCCGCCTTCAAGCACTTCCTGATGGAACGTTGAAAGTTTAACGGTGAGCGGTGAACGTTTAACGTTTAACGAAATCCGATTACTCCGATTATTCCGACTCCCTTTATAAGCAAGAGGTGCAGCACCATCCAGTCCTGCACCTCTTCTTATTTCCCGTTTTCCGTTTTGACTTCAGCCCCTTCGGGCGTCGACCTTTGGTTCACCTTTCCGTTCCCCGCTCATCCGCTCACCGCTCATCCGCTCACCAATCTACCTCACCACCGCTTCCACGTACCTATTTCCTGCAGGCTCTCCTGCATCTTTTTCGTACATGTTGGAGTATTTGCCGGATGGAAGGTCCTTGAGAACGTAGGCAGTACATTTTCTTCCAGCCACAACCTTGTCTGTTGCTGCCGTATTTATGGTTGTTGCAATCACATCAACCAGAGCCCCCCAACCGCGAGCACCAGTATCTATACTTGTGTCCAGAGTGATGGCACCTTCTCTGTTGTAAAGTGTCTGTCCGGTTTTAGTGGAACGAAGTACGTACTCCACATTGACTTTCAGCATCCCCCCAACGTTTACTCTCCTCCAGTCCTTGATGATGGTAAACATGCACGCATCAGCATTCAGTACCTTCCTGAAGGCAGAAAGGTCCGCCTCCAGAAACATCTCCGCATCATACGCACTTTCCTGTTGGAAAAGTTCCATGGTCAGGTAAGGAGAATACACATAATATCCCTTTTCGCAAAGGGGTTTGTACATGGTGGTATAGAAGTAGTCCTTGGCCTCTGCGTGTATAGTCCTGTTTATAGGGGGCATTATGGCTATGGTCAAGGGCTTTTCCTCATACATTCCGGGATATTGCTCGCCCAGGGTCTTGGAGGCGGAGCATGAGGCCAGAGAAATTACTGCTGATATTGCCAAGACTAAACCTACAATCTTTTTCATTTTTCAAGTTGTTTGATAATACGCGAAATATAGACCTCCGATTCGGGATATAGCCTTATTTCTTCCTTCATGAACCTCAACCCCTCATCCTGCTTGCCGGTCATGTACAGCAGGTAGCCATACTCGGCATAGAGCCCAGGCGGTACCACACCTCGTGCCCCGTTCTGCTTTTCTGTCAATTTCTTGTATTGCGCCAATACTTTGCCCTGCAACTCCTCGGTCCTTCTTTTGCTATATTGATAGGTTATGTTCTCGTAGTCGTACCAGGAATACAGTTGTGTCGTTGTAGTGCACGAACAGATGGACGCAATCGCAAATGCTGCCAATAGGAAATGTTTCATTATGGAAGGATTATCTGTTTCACTTCTTGTGTAGAGAGGAATACCTTCTTGTTATACAGCACATCACCATCGCAGCTGACCTTCAGCATGCGAGTACCTGTAGACACCCCATACTGGGTACCCTTTCTCTTGGCCTTCTTCTCTTTCACCACCTTTGCAACGAAAGGTTGCGTCTCATCTATGCTCACCATCACCTCCTTGCCCGCATATTTGTCGGAACTTACAAACAGCAGAAAAGCCATATCCTCCTTGCCACCCTGCTGGGCCACAGGATAATTTGTCTTGCAACCCACCAGCAACAAAGGCAACGCTAACAGTATAAGTAGTTTCTTCATTTCACTTCCTCAATTATATAGTTGCTCATATTCTCGGAGTTAATGGTCTCCTTGGTATCAACCTCCACCATGGAGTACTCGGTTTCGGGAGTATCGCCACCAGTGCTTATCACCTTGGCAGTACCCACGCTCTTGCCAGGCAAGGTTATCATTATTCCAGTCTGAGGGTTCTTCACCTTCTTGCCCTTGGTCATTACCGAGAAGGTCATACCCTCCTTTATGCCCTGAGTCTTTCCACCTGCTATCAGCACTCCGTCGGCATCATAGGACAGGAAATATGTTTTCCAGGGATTGTTAGTGCACTTGTTTATGATATTCTCCACCAGCTGTCCTATCGCCTCCGAGATGGCCTTGTCGCTCAATGTGGCATCAAAGCCAGCCTTGCCGCCAATGCCCAGAGTGGTTTTCGATGTAAGTTCGGCAGAACCCTTTGCCTCGTCAGAGTATATTATCAATCCGGTAGCCACATCCACCAGGCGGATGGACACGGCAGCCTCCACCGTCTGCGTCTTCTGGGCTGTGAATACACCGGTTTTGCCCGTATCCTTTCTGCCAAATTCCGTTATGGAACCTATTATCATATAGTCAGCCCCAATGGTTGAGGCCGCGTTTCCACCCTTCTGGCACTCTTCCAACAATGCCGACAGGTCGTTTCTCTCCAGCAGCAGGAACTTGTTTGAAGCCCCCAACTTAGTGGACAGAATGTCCAGAGCCTGTTTGCCCATGGGGTCATTCTCCTTGTCATAAAACACCCCTTTGGCATACTGTGTCTCATTGGTAAACCTACCTATGGCCACCTTTCTCTTCAGGATCATGTTATCTTCAGCCACCATTCCCGAAGCAGTCTCCACCACCTCCACATTTCGTTGTGCCGATGCCCCGCCACAAACGGCCAGCATCAGAGCAAGTAAAATAGTCTTTTTCATATTTGTAGATATTTATTCGTTTTAGGACGCAAAAATAAACAAATATTTCCTATGGCATCACATTCTGCAACGTTTTTTATGAAAAGAACCTATAGGCACATGCACCACAAAATATAGTTTAACATTTCACCTCTCCCCCTTAACTTTTTTTACACGCTCATCCGCTCCCCGCTAACAACTGTCCCTCTGAGACAGTGGGCGAATGAGGTCTTTAGAAAAATGACTGAATGTCATTTTGTGCCTCATGAGGGTTAAACTCCCCAGTTTTCCAGAACACCGCGCAGCCAACTGTCCCCCTGAGACAGGGGGACGAGCGAAGCGGAGGGGGTGGATAGTTCTCCGTTGAAAGAAATCCGACTCCTCCGATTACTCTGATTACTCCGATTACTCCGACTATTCCATTCCCTCTCAACCAATAAAAAGCAAGAGGTGCAGCACCATCCAGTCTTGCACCTCTTCTTATTTCCCGTTTTCCGTTTTCACCTTCCGTTATATAATACTCCTGCAACATTAACCTGTCGCCTGCGACAATTAACCTTGCGAAGCAAATTAACCAGCGACATTGTCGCTATTAACCCAGCCGTGAAGCGGCCTTTATATTCTTCTTCAGCTGCTCCACGCTGCTTGCACCCACCAGCACAGAAGTAACACCCTTCTGTTCCAGAATCCAGCGCAAGGCATGTTCCGCCAGGGTCTGACCCTTTGCCTGGGCAATGTCATTCTGCTCGTTCAGGAAAGCCAGCAGCTCCGGAGTCAGCATCTCCTCTTTCAGGAATTGCCCCTTGCTCATGCGGCTATCCTGAGGCACCGTACCCTGCAGGTAGCGGTCCGTCAGCAACCCCTGAGCCAAGGGAGAGAAGGAAATGAATCCCAACCCGTTATTGTAGCACTCCTCCAGGATACCCTCCTCCATAGGAGCCTTGTCCAGCATATTCAGACGGCCCTGGTAAATCAGAGGAGGCACATCGCGCTCGTTCAGATACTTTATCGCCACCTTCAGCGCATGCAATGGCCATCTCGAGATACCCACATACAGGGCCTTACCCTGACGCACTATATCCACCAGAGCCTGTAGTGTCTCCTCCAGAGGAGTCTCAGGGTCGTAGCGATGAGTATAGAACAGGTCCACATAATCCAGTTTCATGCGCTTCAGACTCTGGTCCAGACTTGCCATCAGCGACTTCCTCGAACCCCAGTTTCCATAGGGCCCCGGCCACATCACGTATCCGGCCTTTGAAGCAATGAACAGCTCATCACGATACGGACGCAAGTCATCCTGCATCATACGTCCCATCATCTCCTCCGCATGTCCTGGAGGCGGACCGTAGTTGTTGGCCAGATCCATGTGTGTTATACCATGGTCAAAGGCATACCTTACAATCTCTCGGCACTTATCATAATCGTTTGCCTCACCGAAGTTATGCCACCATCCCAGACTAATATTGGGCAGCAGTATTCCACTCTTACCGCATCTGCGGTATTGCATTCCGTTGGTGTAGCGACTTTCGTCAGCAGTGTAGTTTTGCATGGCTGTAATGGGGTGTAAGTTTACCATCCGGAGTTCCAGATGTCGTTATTCCTATGTTGTGATTTGTTGTCTCTTCCCAGGAAATCATACTCGTCCTGGTTGTCAATAGTCTCATTGCTGAGCAGGATGGATTGTGCAATAATCTCTGAGTTGTCTGTACAGAGGATTCGCACTGAAGGGGGTAGGTATCTTCGTTTCATCTTTGGCATGAGTATTCTATAATATATAATAAGGTATGGCCCTATCTAATCACCAGTTTGCCATTGATGATATTTATGCCCTTCTGTGTTTGTTTCAGTTTTTGCCCGGACAGGTTATAGATGACGGTCTCCTTGTTGTTATCCAGAGTTATAGTTTCTATGATGCCTGTCTCGTCATCATCCCATTGTACGGATATAACATCGCGTGCTTTAGTTCCACCTGGCAGTTTCAGATATGCCTTGTTTGCATCAAGGGTGTAGTCTGTGTTCAACCGACGGAAGGCAACGGAACCGTCCTCCTTCTTGCGTGTCAGCATGTATGCTTTGCTTTCTGCAGTCAGAGTAGTCTTCTTTGTTACACCAATTAGCAGGTTATCAGTAATTTCTGTGGCCTGCTTGTAAGTGGACGTGAAGGAGTATTCGCCACAAGACGCTTTCAGTACGACACCCTCGTTGGCGGCAATAGTGTTGTCGGGAATGGCTGTAAGTCTTATGTACTCTCCATTTTTAGAAGCGGAATATGCAACAACTCCTTCAGGAACGGCTGTGTTATATGGCAGGCATATAGTAGCAAATCCTGCATCACTGACATTTAAGGTATATGAAGCAGAAGTCCCAAGGAACTGTGCTCCTTTCAATTCGTAGTATTTGATGTTACTACCACTAACAGTTAGATTATATGTTATTCTATAATATGCATTCTCTGTTGGTGTGATTTGGAAAACATAATCCTTGTTCGCCTTTAAATTGTCAGTGATGTTATAGTTTGTGGAATTGGTGAACGAAGCATTATTGGCGACAGAAAGCTTAATGCTATTTAGGGTTATGTCACCACTGGTTCCTCCCACATTGACAACAACTTTTTCTACAGTTCCATATATGGGGGTAGATGTCTTGATATGCCTATCCTGCTTCTTAATGCTCTTGCCTCCAATTTTCCATGGTCGTGTTTCTGTGTTTCCTTCCGCAAACCAATTAACACCATTAATCAGTATACCAGTAGCGCCAGCGCCGTCATAAGCAGAGGTTCCTCCTTCAACTGGTGTCAGATTATATACAATATTATCAACGCTGATAGGAATGGAGTACGACGCAGTCATGCCCAGATAGTTTGCAGTGGCAGTGATTGACTCGTTTTCTTTATTGATGACTTCCGGATTGAAACTCCATGCCACATATCCAGTGACATCCTTGTTGCTGCCATCGGAATATGTTGCATTAACGGTCAGGCCATCGGCATTTGGTGTGTCACCCGCAATATACTTCGTTTGTGTTGCTGCTCCGCTAATGCTTATAGACGTGAGTGTGTTTTGTTTAATAAGAGTGTTGTTCTCCTTGAAACCATAAGTTTCACCGTTTTTCTCTAAAAGTCCTTTGACAATGACAGAAGAACCTATTTTCAAATCATCGGTTGATGTGAAATCTGCCGTATTAGTGTTTTTACCCATATAGCATACAAACTGTTGTGTGCTTTGAGTACCCCCATTTGAGATATAATAGGTTATACTTCCGTTCTGGAAGTCGCCTATGTTGGAAATGATACCCTTGACATAAACCTCTTCGCGTAACCCTTTCCCGTTATTGATAAGGGAACATGCCTGACTTATGGTATATGGCTGCTCTTCTGTATTTGCGATACTTAATAGTGTGATGGGATATTCTGTTGTAGCAGACCGTTCATTATACGATGCCTTTGCTTTGATGATTCTTGTGTTTTGTCCAATGGTGGCAGGTGTAAACTCCCATTGTGTTTTGTCCGTTACGTTTTCTGTTGAATTGTCACTGTATTTGGCGGTAACAACAAGACCTTCGGCAGATGGACTGTCGCCAACATAGTAGGTTGTAACGGCAGGAGTACCGGTGATTTCTATGGAGCTTAAAGTCTGAGGCGTATTGTAAGTAATCTCTATTTTTTTTATCCTTGTGGTATAATTGGCAGTTAACGAGAAAGACGCGGAACTTCCTGTCCATGTGCCCGTTGTTGTATTGGATGCTGTGTATCCACCAACTGTTGCAGATCCAAGATTTTTAGGACCATATTTATAGTTGTCTTCTGATGAACATGTGAAAACAACCTTTTTGAAAGTTCCATTGCTAATAGAGAAGTTAATTTTAGCATAAGAATAGATTCTGTAGTCTTTTCCGCTACTACTATAGAAACCATCATTTGTGGATATGGTAATATCACCTATTGTTCCAGTCTTTTCATCTGTTGTTTGTGTCCACCCAAGTTCATTGCCATTATTTGCATCAATAGTAACGGTTATTTCCTCTGCAAATAATTTTCCAGTTCCTATAAAACATAGAATAACAAACCATATGGCACGAATATATTTTCCTTTCATAGAATTTATGTTATATGTTCTTCCTTCCCTCACGCATCATGGAACATCATTCCGCCGGCGTCTTCGGGGCGTTCTATGCCGGGGTATTCGTGGTGGAAGTCGGTGGTGAGGCGCTGGATGTAGCGCTTGGCTTCCCACTGGGCCATGGGGAGGTCGTGCAGGAGATAGTTGCCACAGGTGGCGGCGGTGGTGCCGGGAACTTCATCGGTGTAGTCGACAACATACTGGAAGGCGCGGAGCATGAGGGTGCGCACTTCGTGGCACGACCACTCGCCCTTCATGATGAGGTAGTTGCCGGTGAGGCAGCCCATGGGGCCCCAGTAGACGATGCGGTCCTTCCACTCGGGATCGTTGCGCAGGAAGGTGGCTACGATGTGCTCTATGGTGTGGATGGCGGCAATGTGCAAGGAGGGCTCCTGATTGGGGGCGGTCATGCGGATGTCGTAGGTGGTGATGGTGTACTCGCCCATGGTGTCCTGACGGGAGATGTAGATACCGGGCATGAGGTTGCGGTGGTCAACTTGGAAAGAGGGTATAAGGTTCATAATCGTTTGGAGGACCCTCCCCCTTGCCCCTCCCTGTATGGAGGGGAGTATATACTACTCGGAGGTAGGGATTTTGTTAAAGGGTTAATAGGTTAGAGGTTAGGACCCCCTCAATCCCCCTGCAGGGGGAGGAGAGGTGAGCGGTGAGCGGATGAGAGGTGAGAGGTTAGTTTTCCGTTTCTCGTTTTCCGTTTTCTGTTTTCAGCAGGTTTGCGATGCACTGCCTGAGGGAGTCTGTCCAGTAGGGGATGTCCAGGCCGAAGGTTTCCTGTATCTTGGTCTTGTCCAGGACGGAGTAGGAGGGGCGCTTTACGGGCGAGGGGTACTGGCTGCTGAGGCAGGGACGGATGTTGCAATGGCGCTGCTCGGCAGAGAGGGTGTTGGCGGTGTGCTGTATCATCTGGGTGAAGTCGTACCAGGAGCAGACGCCGAGGTTGGAGTAGTGGTAGATGCCGGTTTTGGGGTAGGGGGGGGAAGTGAGCGGGGAGCGGTGAGTGGTGAGCGGGTTATCCACCCCCTCCGCGCTTAGCGCTCGTCCCCCTGTCTCAGGGGGACAGTTGTTAGCGGTGAGCGAGTGAGCGGAGTTTTCCGTTTGCACAGAGCAGTTTTCCGTTTTTCGTTTTCCGTTTTCCGTTTGTCCATAGTCCTGGAGTATGGTGCAGATGGCACGGGCGAGGTCCAGGGCATAGGTGGGGGTGCCGCACTGGTCGTAGACGACATTGAGGGTGGGGCGCTCGGCGGTGAGCTGGAGCATGGTGCGGCAGAAGTTCTTGCCGAACTCGGAATAGAGCCATGCCGTGCGTATGATGACGTGCTGGCACCCGGTGGCAAGGATGCGCTCCTCGCCCTCCTTCTTGGTGCGGCCGTAGACGCCGGTGGGAGTGCCCTGCTGGTCTTCGCGGCAGGGGGTGTTGTAGGGCTCGGTACCGAAGACATAGTCGGTGGAGATGTGTACGAGCAGTCCTCCCACGGCCTTTATGGCAAGGGCGAGGTTCTCGGGTGCATTGGCATTGAGGCGCTGTGCCAGGGCGGCAAGTGCGGGGTCGGTTTCGCAAGCATCCACATTGGTCCATGCGGCGCAGTTCACGATGGCATCAATGCCCTGTGCCTGCACCATTTGCATGACAGCCTGTCGGTCGGTAATGTCCAGGAAGGTGGTTTCCTGTCCCTCCACCTGGTTGACGTCGGTGAAAATATATTCGTCTGCACTGTCCTTGGCAAGCAGACGCATTTCGGAACCGAGTTGTCCGTTGGCACCGGTTACCAATATTCTCATATTCTTTTTTCGATTATAGTTATTGTGTGCAAAGTTACGATTAAGCGAGCGATTTGCCAAATTTATTTGAGCAAATCCGAGCGGAAGTAACTTAGACCATAGGTCAGAGTACGATTAAGCGAGCGATTTGCCAAATTTATTTGAGCAAATCCGAGTGGAAGTAACTAAGACCGTAGGTCGGAGTTGCGCTATTTTGCGCACAATGTGAAAAAGTGTAAGGGTCAAATTTGCCTAAGTGCCTTATTCTTCGTACCTTTGTTCGCGTTTTATGAAAAAGTTACTTATATCTTTAATTACAATGTGCGCCACAACCATGGGCGTGCATGCTGAGGAACCCGTTTCGCCCGAGGCGAGGAAGATGGTTCAGTATGTTGGTCCCGAGGTGACGAAACTCAACGTGGAAGGTCGTTTCGGATGGCAGATGTTCCGCATGGACGGAGTTATGGACGATGCCAGCACGGGCTTTCGTGGCGAGTTTTTCAACCTGCGCCTTGATGCCAGACTCTACAAGGGACTGAGTTTCTCATGGCGCCAGCGCCTGAACAGGCTGACAGAGCGCACCTTCTGGGATGCTACAGACTGGATGATGCTGAACTATGCCCCCAACAAGGACTGGCTCATCTCTGCCGGCAAGCAGGTGGTGGCAATTGGCGGATATGAGTATGACCGCGCTCCCATAGATATGTACAACAGCAATAGCGAGTACTGGAACCACATAGGCTGCTATCAGCTTGGTGCCAGCGTGGCATACAACTTCAGCAAGGACGACAGACTGACCTTCCAACTGTGCAACACCCCTTTCCGCGCACAGACAGGCAACAATTCGTATGGTCTCTCGCTGATGTGGAACGGTAGTCATGGCATGTGGGAGACCATATGGTCGGTGAATGCCTTCCAGTGCACCGAGGGCCGTTGGATGAACTACATAGCCCTGGGCAACAAGTTCAACTTCATCCCCCAGCGCATGTGGATGGAACTGGACTTCGTGAACCGTGCCAGCACCCAGCAGACATTCCTGTTCGAGGACTGCAGCGTGATAGCCGAAATGAGCGGCAAGCCCCACAGCACCGTGCGCCTGTTTGGCAAGTACACCTACGACGTGAACAACACCGGCACGGATGCCGACCTCTACGTGATGTCGGGCACAGAGATGCACGGCGTGAGCGGAGGCATAGAGTACGAGCCCTTCAAGAAGCTTCCCGAGGTGCTCCGCCTGTTCGGTTCGTGCGGTTACTCCTGGGGCGTGAACAGCAACCCCAACGGTGTGATGCAGGACGGACAGATACGCCTGAACGTGGGCGCAAAGATACATCTGGACCTGCTGAAGGGTCTGAGGTGGGCGATAAACAAGGACAAGATTTCGCTCTGGTAGGAAATCCTTAGAAAAAGGAGAAAACGGAAAACTATCCACCCCCTCCGTCGCTACGCTCCTCGTCCCACCTGTCTCAGGGGGACAGTCAGTAACAACAGAGTAACGCCCACAGATGACACAGATTGGACGGGATTGGCACAGATTTAGTAATATCAACGGATTAAACGAGATTGAACGGAATTCTCGTCTTAGAGATTTTAAGGTGCGATGCACCATGGGACTATGTCCCTTGATTAGTTCTCTTGGGAAGAAAACAAAAGAGTTTGCTTTATTCCAGAGAAAACGAATCTCTCCAAAATCTCTAATCCTCCATGACTCAGTGCTCTCGGGTTGATGATATAGAGCGCTTAATAGCGACAAAGTCGCTGGTTAATGTGGCAGGGCCACGGTTAATGGAAATGATTATTCGTCAACGAGATTACCCCCCACACACTAAACACTCTAAACACTCTAAACACTAAACCCTAAACTCTAAACTCTACTGAATATAACTAAAAGAAAAGATATGTTTAAAAAGATTCCAAATGGCATTCCTTGCCTCATTATCATCGTGGCCCTGTTTGGCTACATGGGCAGTGTGATGGGACTGACAAACATGCTCAACACCATCATGCACACGGCACACGACCTGTTGCTCAACACCGTGTTCTACCTGATGGGTATGTGCGTCATCACCGGTGCCCTGGGCAAGATTTTCGTTGAGTTTGGCGTGGTGGACCTCCTTCAGCGCCTCCTGCGCCCCATCATGCGCCCCGTGTTCAACATGCCCGGCGTGGCATCTCTGGCAGCTGTGCTTACGTTCCTGAGCGACAATCCTGCCATCATTGCCCTGAGTCAGGACAAGGGCTTTGCCCGCTACTTCAAGAAGTACCAGCACGTGTCGCTGGTGAACTTCGGCACAGCCTTCGGCATGGGTCTGCTGGTTATTGTGTTCATGATAGGTCAGGGCTATTTCCTGGCTCCCTTTGTCGGTTTCTTTGGCACCATGTGCGGTTGTGTGATAGCAACACGACTGATGCAATACTTCACCCTGAAGATGTATCCCAACTACAGGCACGAGGATGCAACGGCTGTTACCAACTATACTGGTGGCGAGGCCCTGCCCGACGTGAGTTTCACCCAGGAGGGCGATGAAAAGAAGCAGGACACCAGTCTGTTTGTGCGCGTTCTGAATGCCTTGCTGGATGGTGGTAAGGATGGTGTCAGCATTGGCTTGGCTATCATCCCCGGTGTGCTCATTATCAGTACCCTGGTGATGATGCTCACCTTTGGCGGAACCGCCGAGGGCGTTGATGAGATGGGCAACGAGATCATCGTCTACACAGGCGGTGCCTTCCAGGGCACACAGCTTCT
>JAFYVX010000143.1 GCA_017558255.1 Bacteroidaceae bacterium | reverse complement strand
GAGTATTTTCAGTTTGTTCATATCGTTCCTTTTTGCAAGCAATAAAAACCGTCTACACCGAGAACGGAGTTCGTCCGGCCAAAGCACGCCCAAGGGTAGCCTCGTCCGTGTGCTGGAGCTCGTCGTTCTGCGCCACACCACGTGCTATCACCGTGATCCTGGGCAGAGAGAAGGGCGTGTCCTCATGACCGCCATCAGTTGAAGCAGAGGTTTCGGTCAGTTGCTTCATACGCTTGTATATAAAGTAGTTGGTGGTATCACCCTCCATCGTAGGACTAAGAGCCAGAATCACCTCCCTGATGCCACCTGCCTTCACACGCTCCACCAGACTCTGTATGTGCAGGTTGCTTGGCCCTATGCCATCCATGGGACTTATCACACCGCCCAGCACATGATAGAGGCCACGGTAGAGATTGGTAGACTCAATGGCCATCACGTCCTGTATGTTCTCCACTACGCAAAGTATGGAGGCATCGCGCTTGGGGTTGGCACAAATCTCGCAGATGTCGGTATCCGAGATATTGTGGCACATGCGGCAATACTTCACCTCGTTGCGCAGCACGGACAGAGCCTCGGTCAGTGTGGACGTTACACGCTCGTCCTGGCGAAGCAGATGCAGCACCAGTCGCAAGGCAGTCTTCCTGCCTATGCCTGGCAGGCACGAGACCTCGTCGACCGCCCTTTGCAAGAGATGTGAGGAGAAGTTCTGTATCATAGCGTACCCTTGCTGGAAGGCAGGTTGAAGTGTTCTATATCCCTTTTCACCGCCATCTTCACGGCACGTGCAAAGGCCTTGAAGATACCCTCTATCTTATGGTGCTCGTTGGCACCCTCAGCCTTTATGTTCAGGTTCATGCGTGCGCTGTCCGAAAGGCTCTTGAAGAAGTGCAGGAACATCTCCGTGGGCATCTCCCCCACCTTCTCCCTGCGGAACTCTGCATCCCACACCAGCCATGGCCTTCCGCCGAAGTCTAGGCTCACCTGGCACAGGCAGTCGTCCATGGGCAGGCAGTAGCCATAGCGCTCTATGCCGCGCTTGTCGCCCAATGCCTTTGCCAGGCACTCGCCCAATGCCAGTGCAGTGTCCTCTATGGTGTGATGCTCGTCCACGTGCAGGTCGCCACGGCAGGTGATGTCAAGGTCGATGTTGCCATGGCGCGCTATCTGCTCGAGCATGTGGTCGAAGAACCCCAGCCCGGTGGATATGCTGCTCCTGCCATTGCCGTCCAGTGCCACGCTCACCTCTATATCCGTCTCGTGCGTCTTTCTGGCAACCGATGCACGGCGGTCGCCGGCAAACAGTATCTCCGCTATGCGTCCCCACCCCATATCCTCGCCTATTATCAGGCTTTTGCATCCGAGGTTCTCCGCCAGAAGGGCATCCGTGTGCCGGTCGCCGATGACATAGGAGTTGGCCATATCCACCTCGGGATCTTCCATATAACTGGTGAGCATGGCGGTGCCAGGCTTGCGAGTGGGAAGGTTATCGTGCGGGAAGGAGCGGTCAATGTGCTGCGCCTCGAACTCCACGCCCTCTCCACGGAGGATGTCGAGCATAAGGTTGTGCGTAGGCCAGAAGTCGGCCTCGGGATACGAGTCAGTACCAAGTCCGTCCTGGTTGCTCACCATCACCAGTCTGTAGTCCGTGTGCTTTGCAAGGAACGACAGGGCGCCAATGGCACCTGGCACAAACTGGAACTTGCCAAAGGAGTCGATCTGCTCGTCCTCGGGTTCCTGCAGGATGGTGCCGTCGCGGTCTATGAAGAGTATTCTTTGTTTCATGTCGGTGTATCTGTGTAAATGTGGCAGAAGGCCAGTGTTACCTCCTGTAACTTCTCAGAGCGCCTAACAGTTCGTTGTTCTCGGTCTTGGAACCGACGGTTATGCGCAGGGCATTCTGGCAAAGAGTCACGCGGTTGCGGTTGCGCACAATTATGCCACGGTCCACCAGGTAGGCATAGATGGCATCGGCATCGGTAACCTGAACCAGCAGGAAGTTGGCTGCCGAGGGGTAGACCTTCTTCACAACGGGCAGTTCCATGAGGCACGGTATCATGTGCTTGCGCTCGTAGCGCACCTCGTTGACCCACCGCTCCACCTTCTGCATATCGGCCAGCAGTTCGCGTGCCTTCTCCTGTGTGAGGAGGTTCACGTTGTAGGGATACTTCACCTTGTTGAAGAGTCCGATAATCTCCTCCGATGCGAATGCCATGCCCAGACGTATGCCTGCCGATGCCCAAGCCTTGGAAAAGGTGTTGAGCACTATCATGCGTGGGAAATGGTCAAGGAAGGAACGCATGGGGCGCAGGTCGGAGAAGTCGCCGTAGGCCTCGTCCACCACCACTATTCCCTTGAACTCAAGGAGCAGTTTCTGCAACTCGCGTCGGTCCATATCGTTGCCCGTCGGGTTGTTGGGCGAGCATATCCACACCACCTTGGTGTGCTCATCGCACGCTTGCAGCAATGCTTCAGCAGACATGGCATAATCAGCTGAAAGACAGACTGATCGGTATTCTACGTTATTGATATCAGCACAAACCTTGTACATGCCGTATGTAGGTTCTATGGCCACAACATTGTCCACTCCTGGTTCGCAGAAAACACGGTACACCAGGTCTATGGCCTCATCGCTTCCATTGCCCAGGAATATCTTTCCAGGAGCCACTCCCTTGATCTGCGAGAGGTCTTTCTTCAGCGCCTCCTGCAAGGGGTCGGGATAGCGGTTGTAGGGTGTGTTGTAGGCACTCTCGTTGGCATCCAGGAATACGTGTGCCTCCCTGCCCTTGAACTCGTCGCGGGCACAGGAATAGGGTTTCAGTGCCAGTATGTTTTTTCTTACCAGATTCTCTAACATCGGTTCTTGCTGCTTGGTTCTGTATGAATGTATGTGTGTGCGTGTCGGGAAGGTCAGTTTGCCGACAGGTCCTCCATTCTCAGTATCATGGCATTGCGGTGGGCATCCAGGCTCTCCGCCTCTGCCATCACCTCCACGGCACGACCTATGCTCTGTATGCCCTGTGGGGTGAGGTGCTGGAAGGTTATCTTTCGGCAGAAACTGTCCAGATTGACTCCGCTATATGCCTTTGCGTATCCGCTTGTAGGCAGGGTGTGGTTGGTGCCCGAGGCATAGTCGCCAGCACTCTCACAGCTATAGTGTCCCAGGAACACACTTCCTGCGTTCACCACCCTATCCGTCCATTCCAGAGCGCTGTCCATGGCCAGGATAAGATGCTCGGGGGCATACTCGTTGCAGATGTCGAAGGCCTCCTCCATGTCACGGAGCACAACGATGCGGCTATTGCGGAGCGATGCCATGGCCATCTCCTTGCGGGGCAGAGATTCCAGTTGCACCTCCAGTTCACGTAGCACGTCGTGTGCCACCTGCTCGCTATCGGTGAAGAGTATGCTCTGCGAGTCCATACCGTGTTCTGCCTGACTGAGCATATCGGCCGCCACATAGCGCGGATGGCATGTGGCGTCGGCCACGATGGCCACCTCGGAAGGTCCGGCTGGCATGTCTATGGCCACATCGGTCATGCTCACCTGCTGCTTGGCGCAGGTAACAAACTGATTGCCAGGACCGAATATCTTGCTCACCTTGGGCACTGTCTCCGTACCGTATGCCATGGCGCCTATTGCCTGGACGCCTCCGCACTTGTATATGCGGTTTACTCCAGCCACACGCGCGGCATAGAGTATGGCGGGGTGCAGTTTGCCCTGTGGCGAGGGCGGAGAACAGAGGACTATATCGGCACAACCTGCTATCTTGGCAGGAGTGGCAAGCATCAGCACGGTGCTGAACAGGGGCGCGGTGCCTCCGGGTATGTAGAGTCCCACCCTTTCTATTGCCACCGACTTCTGCCAGCAGTGCACGCCTGGGGCGGTTTCCACGCTGACGGGCTGCATGCGCTGGGCCTGGTGGAAGCGGTGTATGTTGGCATGGGCAAGGCGTATGGACTGCTTCAGTTCGTCGGAGATGAGGTGCTCTGCCTCCTGTACCTCCTCTTCGCTTACGGCGAGCGAGGCGAGGCAAACCTTGTCAAACTTCTCCTCGTAGCGCAAAACGGCCGTGTCGCCTTCCCGGCGCACGTCATGCAGCACTCCTGCCACTATGGAGCCCAGGTCTGCGGCATCCTTGTGGGGGCGCTGGAGCAAGGCTGCATAGTCTTCCCTGCCGGGGTATAGGACTGTCTGTATCATTGTTGGTCAATATGGTTTATCGGAATAGTCGGAGTAGTCGGAATTTTCCGATTAGTCAGAGTTTCCGAGGTCTTTTCTAAAGTATCATCTTCTCGATGGGCATTACCAGGATGCCTTGTGCGCCAAGTTCCTTCAGGCGGGATATTATCTCCCAGAAGGACTTCTCGTCCACCACGGTGTGGATGCTGCTCCACCCTTCCGTGGCCAGAGGCATGATGGTGGGCGACTTGGCACCGGGGAGCACCGCCACCACGTCCTGCACCTTGTCGGTGGGCACGTTCATGAGCACGTACTTCTTGTTCTCGGCTGCCTTCACGGCCTCTATGCGGAAGAGCAGTTCTTCCAGGATGGCACGCTTGCTGGGCGAGAGGTTGCGGTTGCCTATGAGCAGTGCCTCGCTCTGCATCACCACCTCCACCTCGGCCAGATTGTTGCTCACCAGGGTGCTGCCGCTGCTCACAATGTCGAAGATGGCATCGCTGAGGCCTATGCCTGGACTTATCTCCACGGAACCCGTGATGACATGTATGTCGGCCATGATGTGGTTGTCGTGCAGGAAACGGCGCAGGATGTTGGGATAAGAGGTGGCTATCTTCTTTCCCTCAAACCAGTTCAGGCCTGTATACTTCACCGCCTTGGGGATGGCCAGCGACATGCGGCACTTGGAAAAACCCAGCGGACGAATAATCTCGGCCTGCTCCTGGCGCTCCTAGTACTCGTTCCTGCCCACAATGCCCAGGTCGGTAACTCCGGTTGCCACACACTGGGGTATATCGTCATCGCGGAGGTACAGAACCTCTATGGGGAAATCTGCGCTCTGCACCAGCAGCGTGCGCTTGCTTGTACTAACCTTGATACCGGCCTCGGCCAGCAGCGACATGGTGTCCTCAAAGAGTCTTCCTTTAGACTGAACGGCTATTCTTAACATATTATATTGTGTGTATTATTAGCAATCTTGAATTGCAAAGGTACATATTTTTCCTTTAAACATTACATTTTATCTGCCAATATTCGTTTTTACATATAAAATTGTTAACTTCGTGCAAGAAAACAACAACATCAACACATCCTTTCAGCAATGTATATAATAGGTATAGCCGGAGGCACTGGTAGTGGCAAGACCACAATAGTAAGGAAAATAATGGAGACCATCTGCAACAAGAAAGTTGCGGTAATCCCCCAGGATTCGTACTACAACGACAACACGCACCTCACCATGGAGGAACGCAGGCAGATAAACTTTGACCATCCCGATGCCTTCGACTGGAAACTTCTCCACCAGCACATCCGCAACCTGCGTCAAGGCAAGGCCATAGAGCAACCCACCTACGACTACATCACCTCCAACCGTATGAAGGAGACCATACACATAGAACCCTGCGAGGTGATTATCATAGAGGGTATCATGGCACTGTACCGCAAGGACCTGCGCGACCTTATGGACCTGAAAATCTATGTTGACACGGATGCCGACGTGCGCCTTATCCGCAACATCAGGCGCGACACCGTCGAGCGCGGACGCACCGCCGAAATGGTCATCGAACGATACATCAAGGTACTGAAACCCATGCACGAGGAGTTCATCGAACCCACCAAACGCCATGCCGACCTCATCATCCCCGAGGGAGGCGCCAAAGACCAAGCCATCGACATACTCAAGACCTACATCATGCATCGCAACCGATAAAGAGGAAAGAGCAAAGAGCAAAGAGGAAAGAGCAAAGAGTAGTCCCCAACGAGCATTCCATCCAGCACACAAAAACAGAAATCCGCAACACCTCGCCATTGATTGGGGGTGCTGCGGAATGTGTTATTTCCTCTTGTGAGGAGAGTATATGTACCTTAAATCTTTATCTTCACGCTCTTGTTGCCGAACTTGACGATGACGATGGTGCCACTCTGCAAACCAGTGTTGATGGTTGTTGTACCCTCGGTGGCTGTTGCACGAGCAACCTCTGTACCACTGACGGTATAGATAACAATCTCTGTGTTCTTTGCCACACCACTGATGTTCAGCACACCACCATTGCCCTGGATGAGCACAGGAGTGGCCTCCGCGCTGATAACGCCAGTCTCCTCACTAACATCACCATTCTCCACCCATACGAGTGCTACACTGATGGTGTCAGAGTTGTCATAACCAGACTTAGTAGCATAGACCTCTATGTTGTAGGTGGCAGAAAGCTCTATCTCAGAAGTATTGAAAGTGCAGAAATCGTTAGATGTTATCTTTGTTATAAACTCTGCCCCCTCAGTCTCGCAAGCCATGGACAACTTACCATCCGCATAGCTCACCACAGGAGTAGCACACTTCTCCACTTCGGGCACTTCGGGTTCCTCACCAGAAAGACCTACAATCTTGCCAAAACCGCTCCAAGGTTCCGTCGTCTTATAGCTCTCAATACAACCATCAGGAACATGAAGAGTAGCATATTCTGGATAAGAACCACTAAAAGCATCGCTCTTTGTAGAAGGCACCATCTCTACATAGCAATAAACATCAAGCAGATCTGGGCAATTGGCAAAGCTTTCTGACTCTATAGTCTTTACTCCACTACCGATAGTCACCGAGGTCAAACCAGAGCAAGCATAGAAAGCACGCCTCTCTATGCCCTCCACACTATTAGGTATAGTCACCGAGGTCAAACCAGAGCAACCATAGAAAGCACGCTCCCCTATGCTAGTCACACTGTTGCCGATAATAACCGTTTCCAATTTATCGCAACCATCAAAGGTACTCGGAGCTATGCTTTTCAAACCATTTCCAATTGTAACCGAGGTCAAACTTTGGCAATAATAGAAAGTAGCATCCCCTATGCTCGTCACACTATTAGGGATAGTCAGCGAAGTCAAAGCAGAGCAACTAAAGAAAACTCCCTCCCCTATGCTCGTCACACTATTAGGGATAGTAACGAATGTTAAACCAGAGCAATTTTCGAAAGCGTAGTCACCTATGCTCTCTACACTATTACCAATAGTCACCGAAGTCAAACCAGAGCAACTACCGAAAGCATAATCCCCTATGCT
>JAFYVX010000142.1 GCA_017558255.1 Bacteroidaceae bacterium | reverse complement strand
GTGGCTCTCCTCGGGATAATAGCCGTTCCAGATACCAGCAAACATCTTCTTGCTAACCTCACCGTGCAACCAGCTCACGCCGTTAACCTCCTGACAGGTATTGCAAGCGAAGGTAGACATACAGAAGCGCTCGCCCTTGTCATCGGGATTCATGCGGCCCATGCCGATGAACTCGTCCCAAGAAATGCCAAGAAGCTGGGGATAACCGCTCATGTACTTAGAGAACAACTGCTCATCGAAGTAGTCGTGACCAGCAGGTACAGGAGTGTGAACGGTGTAAAGAGAGCTTACGCGAACCAACTCGAGAGCCTCGGTGAAGCTGAAACCATCCTTAACATAGTCAACCAAGCGCTGTACGTTGCACAGAGCTGCGTGACCCTCGTTGCAGTGGTAAACGTCCTTCTTGATGCCGAGCTGCTTCAGCAACAGAACACCACCGATACCGAGCAGGATCTCCTGCTTCAGACGGTTCTCCCAGTTACCACCATAAAGAGCGTGGGTGATAGGACGGTCGAACTCGCTGTTCATCTCGTTGTCAGTGTCAAGCAGATACAGCTTAACACGACCTACGTTTACACGCCATACATATGCGTGAACATAGTAGTTCATGTAAGGTACGTCAACTACCATGGGAGTGCCGTCAGCGTTCATCTGCTGCTCGATGGGCAGAGAACCGAAGTTCTGTGCCTCATAGTTAGCAACCTGCTGACCATCCATGCTCAGAGTCTGAGTGAAGTAGCCGTAACGATACAGGAAACCAACAGCGCACATGTCTACGTTGCTGTCAGAAGCCTCCTTGATGTAGTCACCTGCCAAGATACCAAGACCACCAGAGTAGATCTTCAGCACCTGGTTCAGACCGTACTCCATGCAAAGATATGCAACAGAGGCACGATTTTTGTCGGGCTCTACGTCCATGTACTGACGGAACTGAGCGTACACGTCATTCATCTTCTTCACGATAGCCTTGTCCTGAGCCAGCTCTTCCATCTTCTCGTGAGAGAGACGCTCCAGCAGGAGAACAGGATTCTGACCGCATTCTGCATACAGCTTGGGATCCAGGCTGGTGAACAGGCTGCGAGCATCGTGATTCCAAGCCCACCACATGTTGTGTGCGAGCTCATTCAACTTCTCCAACTCGGCAGGGATGTTGCTCTTTGCAGAGACGGTTCTCCATGCAGCCGCATTGGCGTTGCTTGCTTTGATTCTCATAATTTTGTTTATTAATTTATTTTATCTTGTATTTTTCGGTGATATAGAATTGAAAGGTGGTTTTATTTCTGCGCAACACGGATGTCGCGATTCTTCAATGCAATATCATATGCCTCGTAGTAGTACTTGATGAAGTTCTTCCACAGGGCCTTATCAGAGAGTTTCTTCGCCTTCTTGCGAATCTCCTCAACCTCCTTATCGGTAAGGTTGGAGAAAGAGGAAACTGTCTCCTTAATACGGTCGGCAACCTCGCTGTAGTTATAGTCGGTGCGACGAATCACCTCCACACCGTCCATAATGGTAGAGTCACCACCCTTCACGCTATTTGCCCACATACCGAAACCGGCAAGAGTTGTAGTAACGCAAGGCACGTGGAAAGCAACGCTCTCCAGTGGAGTATAGCCCCAGGGCTCGTAGTAAGAAGGATATACGCTGAGATCCTTGCCGATGATGGCATCGTAGTAAGGTATGTTGATGATACCATCCTTTCCATCAAGATAACAGGGGATGAAGATCAGCTTCACCTTGTCCTCGGGACGGTTCCACATGTCGTTATATTTCATCATACCAGTCACATTGTCGTGCGACATATCATGCAACCAGTGTGTGATAACGGGGCACTCAAGTGGAGTATTGAATTTCTCTCCGCTCTTGATGCGCTCTATCAGATCCTCGCGTGGCTCACCCACCCAGGCTGGTACCTCCACCATGGCAAGTACGGGCTTGTTCAACTCCTTGTCACGCCCGAGACGGTTCATTGCCTCAATAAAGACATCAATACCCTTGTTGCGGAACTCATAACGACCGCTGGTACCGATGATGAGTGTATCCTCGGGGAACTCGCAACCGGTAAGGCAGTTTGCAACCTGCAGGAGCTTCTCGCGAGCTATTTTGCGCTTGCGCTTGAACTCAGCTGCCTTGGGAACGAAGTCTGCCTCAAAACCGTTGGGGAGGATAGCGTGGCACTTCTTGTCCATCAATTCCTCGCACTCGCTACCAGTAACCTCACTAACGGTGGTGAAGCAGTCAACACGATGAGCTGTCTCACGCTCAAGGCTGTGCTTTGCCTCCACATTCAGTTCCTTTGACATCTGGGTGCCATTGTATGCCCAGAGATAGTCGTAAAGAGGTTTGTTGTTACCGGCAATGCTACGACCGATGGTTGTGGCATGTGTGGTGAAGATGGTTGCTATCTCGGGCACATTCTCCTGGATGTACATTGCACCAAGACAGGTCATCCACTCGTGAGCCTGGTAAACTACGTTCTTGGATGTCTTAGCCAGAGAGTGACGATAGAAGCTCTCAACAACCAGACCTGCTGCGTATGAGAACATGTTTGCCTCGTCATAGTCTCCATATCCGTTCATGCTGTCCACCTTGGCATACTCCCACAGGTTGGCATACAACTTGTCGCGCATGGGGAAATACTTGTTGAAGGCCACGAGAACCACGCATGGCTGACCAGGGATATTCCAGCGTCCTACACGTACTTCTAAACCTTCCTTGCGGGCCTTGGTCACCCAAGACTTCCACATCTTCTTGTCTTCAATGAACAGAGGGTTCTCCTTTCCCTGCCAAAAGTCAGGACCAATAAAAACCACATTGTCAGGCATAGCGTCCTGAAGGGTCTTGGCACGGGTAGAGAGGACAGTGTATATACCACCGACCTTGTTGCAGACTTCCCAACTTGACTCAAAAATGAAGTCGGGAGAGAGCTTCGTATTTGCCATTATGATAGTTTAATCTTTTAAAATTACCTTAAATCGCGTGCAAAGATACAATTATTTATTTAAAAAACGTCAAAATTGCTATCAAAATATCACTTATCCGAGCTTTTTGTATAACTTTGTGTGAATAACAAAAGAATTCACATCTATGCATCTGAGACACTTTTTTGCTTTTTTCGCGTTAGTTCTGTGCCATCACACCCATGCCGGCAATCCGTGGAAACTAAGTCTTACGGACCCAAAGGAGAAGATAACTCTAACCATTGACCTGCATGAAGAAAGTATCGAGGTCCCCGGAATGGAAATGTTCGGTCCCATGAACGGTTATCTGGGAGGAAACATATATGGCGTATGGGCCGTGACATCGTTCAAGATAAAGAAGGACAAGGCCATACTGAGACTTTCCAACGATCTTGGCAGCGAAACACAAGAGGCCGAACTGACACAAACGTCAGATTCAACCTACACGCTGAAACTCCTCGGTTCCACCGTAGTAAAAAGAGCAGAGGGACGTAAGCTGCACAAGATTACGCCCACTCTGAAAATGATTAGAAATCAAGACTGACTTGCCACCCCATCACCAGGGCTACCATATATAATATATATAGTGAGAGCATAACGACACCTTCGGTGCGTGTTATCTTATGACCGGTTCTGCCAAAGGCAAAAAGCACCAGGCTACTACCCACCAGCGCCACCCAGTCGAGATTGCCTATACCCTTGATTGCCAAAGGACAAATCAGCGAACTGGCACCAAGGATGAAGAAGATATTGAACAGGTTGCTTCCCACAACATTACCTATTGCCATACCCCTGCTACCCTTGCGAGCTGCCACAACACTGGTGGCAAGTTCGGGCAGACTCGTACCCGCGGCAAGAATGGTCAGTCCCACTACCCTTTCGCTCATACCACATGACATAGCCAAGGATGTGGCGCTCGACACAAGCAGATTACCACCACCAACAAGGCATCCTATACCAAGCACCAGATAAAGAATGGTCTTTCCCCAGCCGTATGTTTCTGCCTCGCATGACTCCTCCTTGTCCTGCTTGGCAGACAGATAGGAGTAGTACATATACATGCCAAAGCACATCAGCAGCACAAGACCCTCCCAACGGCCAACTTCTCCGTCACGACTCAACGCCACGAGAATCACCGAGGAGAATATCACAAAAAGTATATCTCTGCTAATCAGTTTCTTAGTCAGCGTCAATGAGATAAAAAGTGCAGACATACCAACAATCAGCAGTGAATTGAAAATATTGCTTCCTACCACATTGCCTACACTCATATCCCCACTTCCCTCAAGGGCGCTGAAGAAACTAACGACAAATTCCGGCATACTGGTTCCCAGAGACACAACGGTAAGACCAATAACCATTTCGCTTACATTCCAACGGCGTGCCATGCTCGACGCTCCGTCGGTAAACTTGTCTGCTCCCCACAATACAATTGCTATACCCAAAAGGAGCAATACAACATCAAGAATAAAAGTCCACATTATATATTATTATTTAGGATAAACCACCTTTTTTGTCACAAACAGAGCGCAAATATACGGCAATTTAAGCCAATTCAAAGTCACTACAACGCTTTTTTTGCTTTTTTAAAGAACCAAATTACAACATTATGCAGAAAAAGCACTACCTTTGCAGAAAATTATGAGAAAGTCGGTAAATATATGCACAGCAGTAGTCTGTGATATATGTGCTATGTCATGCAACAACGTAAACGGAGCTGTAGGAAAACTGTACCGACAAGACACATATCGACAAGTAACAATTAAATAAAGATAGGAATTAAATTATGAAAATCAGAACACTTGCTTTTGCATGTTTGGCTTCATTTGCATCTGTGGCAATGGCGCAGTTTGAGGGAGCTACAATTGACGAAAGAATTGCAGCTACTGCTGGAGAAGACAGCATTGCAGTAGGACGCGGACACATCAGCAGTTTCCAGATGGGCATAGACAACAAGAACTGGAAGGATGCCCACATCTCATGGAAATGGCTCATGAAGCATGCACCTTATGCCATTTCAGGTCTTTACAAAGGACATGCGCCCTTCATGCTCTACCAACTGATTATCGCAGAACAGGACCAGACAAAGAAGTTGGAATACTTCAACGACTTGATGTACATGTTTGACCAGCGTGCCGCACGTCTGGACACACTTAACAGCATGGAGAAGCGCGACAACCTGAAGAGCACTTTGGGCGACGTGCTTGCCATCAAGGCCGACTATTACAACTGGACTGCTCCCTCAACAGAAGGTTCAGGTTACACTCTGAACCAGAGTTACAAGAACTATTCAGACGCTATCCGCATGATTAACGAAAAGGGCGGACGCGAAGTAGAAGGCACTGTACTCCAGAACTTCTTCAACGCTTCTGATTATATCTACAAGACCGCTCC
>JAFYVX010000141.1 GCA_017558255.1 Bacteroidaceae bacterium | reverse complement strand
TGAAAGAGGCTTTATCGAAAAAGTACCTGTCAACAAAGTCAAATTCAATTATATTAGAGGTCAACACTTCGAGACATTGATAAAAGGAGCAAAGGAGTAACATATTATGGAAACCAAGGAGAAGAACTTTGAAAACGACATGTGGGATTAGAAGGGTCAGGAACTATGGTTCTTAATTCCCAAAGGCGAGATAAGTCTCTTAGAAATTCGTTCGAAAATAGAACGTCAAGGGGTACAGAAGCGGAGAGAGTTTTTCAACCCTCTCCGCTTTCTTTTATCCCAAATCGCTCATTAGCGTTATGATGATTTTTGTTATTTACGTTGATTGCCTACAGTTTCTAAGGAGCGATGAGTACTATTGGATATTTTGTCAAGGTATGCTATGTAGTATTATTAATTGCTTATTCAAATCCATTGGAGAAATTATATAGGTAAATGTTGAAGATAATATTTTATTTTCTCCCTTAAAAACATTATCTTTGTGTAGTGATAAAATATACATTATTGTGAATTAGATTATGGTTAATCTTCGTATACAATACCTATTCCTACCAATATTGGCATTTATAATATCCTCCTGCACAGACCAGCATGCAGAATCCATTATTGCAGAAGCGCAACAACTTCTGGATAGCAATCCCGACTCTGCCCTTACTGTACTTGATGATATCAGGGCAAACAAGGGAGATTGGCCTCGTTCGCAACAGATGCATTATGAACTTGTCTATGCACAGGCACAGAACAAGGCATATGTTAATTTTACTACCGATAGCATCGCACTGGAATTGGTGGACTATTACGAGCGACACGGCAATGCCAATGAACAGATGATGGCAAACTACATCATGGGATGTGCATACAGAGATCTTGGCAGTGCTCCCAAAGCTTTGGAGTCGTATCGCAATGCAGCGGAAAAGGCAGACACTACAGATTCAGAATGTGACTACAGACAACTTATGCTGATACATTCACAGATGGCTAATGTATACGGCGAACTTTATAGCGCTGGTTACGAGGACTTGGAATACGACAATGCTCTTAGACTTGCCATCAAAATACAGGATCATTCATCTATGGACATATTTGAGAATCTCAAATGCCAAGTCTTGCAGAAATATAATAAATTTCAGGAATGCATTCGTTTAACAGATTCTCTGCGAGAAGCATACATCCAACGTGGTAACTTCTATAGAGCAAATTCTGTTTGTGTATATGGATTCAAATCATACCTCGCATTGGGGAAATACGATTCAGCTCACGTCTATCTTGAAAATTATGCAAAGATATTCAACACAGATGTTTCTGTCCGCAACATACGAGGTGGTAAGGATGCATTACCTATATTAAGGGGAGATTATTATCTGTGCACAAATAAGCCTGATTCCGCCTTGCTTTATTATAGGACTATTGACCTACATAAACTCATACCAACTGTAAGGTCTTATTTGTACTATAATATATCTACCTCCTACAAGATGTTGTCCCAAACAGATTCCGCATATAAGTACCTTGCACTGCATGCCGAACTGATGGATAAATGCTATGACAGTTCGGTTGCAGAAGCTTGTATAAATGCCCAGCAACTATACGACTATGGTATTGAACAGAAAATAGCCAAACAAAAGAGTGCTGAGGCTTCTTTGGTCAAGACATATCTTATATGGGCGCTAATTGCAATCACAATACTTGTTACCTTAGTATTATATATAAGGTACCGCAATCTGTTGGCGCAGAAGGAGGCAGCTGACTTGCGTATTGCTCACAACAATGCAATGGATTCCCTCCGTTCTGCTGAGGTACAATTGAATATTTTGACATCCCAAAAGGATGAGGTTGAAAAACTACTTGTGGAGGAGACTATCAAGTCTGCGCAATATAACGATGAACTATCCAGCATCAATAAGGATATCATCGCTAAATCTACCGAGATACATAAGCTTAAAAGCATGATATCACAGTATGAAAAAATGATTGAACTAGATAAATACACAGATGCCAATGAACTTCTTTGTCAATCTGAAGCCGTACACCAGTTTAGAAAGAGTCTCACCGCAAAGGGCTCTTCTATAGACAGCTGTCATTGGACAAAACTCCAGAACACTATCAGGCACTTGTTCCCAAATTTTGAATCGCAGATAAACAAGGATGGCAAACTCTCTAAAAATGATTTGCAGGTATGCATGTTGGTAAAGGCAAGATTTTCTCCATCCGAGATAGAATACATCATGAATATGAAGCATTCCTACGCAACTAATGCAAGGAAAAGACTTCATAATACCATCTTCGGTTTTCCTGGTTCTGGCGAAGAATTTGACAAGAAAATACTCTTTATCAAGTAAAATACTTCGTTCCATCACTTTTTTGTCACCTGTATATGTGAGTTAATATGTATGGGAGGGGTAATGTGCTGTGCACCAATGCATTCTACCTGTTGTTGGTGGTGAACTGAACTTCATTTCATCACTTTTTCATCACTTTTTTGTTGAATTTTTAAATCTCATTGTTGGTAAAATACTATACTTTTGCATTGCCCAAGCATAAAAACAAAGTATAAACATTACCTACTATGAAAAACTACATTTTAATTTTTGCATTTCTTTTTTGTGCAACATCGGCAACGATAGTTTACCCTAACCATTGTTAATGATGCGAATTAACAACGGTTTGGGTGTTTTTATGTAATATTCTCATATATAGTCCTTTTGTGTAAAATATGTATTAGATGTGTTAAATGGATGTATATCAATAACATGCCACCTTTTGTTTTATATGTATGTGTAAAAAATGTAATGTAAAAAAGAGGTCAAACTCAATTATATTTCATACTTTTACATCGAGAAAATCAACAACCATAAGCCTTATTTAAAGATTTTTAATCATGAAAAAGTTTTCACTAATTTATTTCTGTTTGTAAAATACATATCTGTTAATGTAAAAATTATTGTGTGTGTCATTCAAGAAGTAAATCCTAAAATCAAATATAACATGAAAAAAGAAATTATTTTTCTGATAGCAACGATTTTGTGTACTTCGGCCATGGTCAAGAATAAGGATGAATTCATTCAAGATGGCTTTAAGTATACAATTTATAAAGAACTAAGTGGTCGCATGTGCGCTAAGGTATCCGATACAGAACGTGATGTTCCACTTCATCTCTCGGATGATAGCACTTTGACAATACCAGCAACTGTAGAGTATGAAGGAACAAAATACGATGTAGAACAAATTGCTTATGGGGCGTTTGCGTGCCGACCAGAAATAAAACGTCTAATCATAAGTGAAGGTATTACAAGTATGGGAGGATATGCTTTTTATAGGTGCACTAATCTTGTAAGCATACAACTTCCATCTACGTTTAATTCAATAACACCTCCACCGTATGTAATGTTTGATGGCTGTTGCAATTTGACGCAGGTTATGGTGGATCCTCTAAATGAAAGGTATGACTCCAGAGAAGGATGCAATGCCATAATTTCTAAAGCAGATAGCACCTTAGTGTTTGCCTGCTCAGGTACAAGAATTCCGAAAGGAGTAACCACTATTGGTTATGGGGCATTTAGTCAGTGTGAAAAGGTAGAGAGTATTGTCGTTCCAGAGGGAATAAAAAGAATTGAGCCAAATGCTTTCAGCAATTGTCCTAACCTAAGGAATGTATCATTACCCAACACTTTGGAAGAGATTGGATATAATGCATTTAATAATTGTATGAGTTTAGAGTCAATAACAATTCCGAAAAATGTATCCAGAATTATTGGTCATATGCCTGGAGGACGTGGAGAACACTGGAACTTGTTTGGTGGTTGTTACAATCTGAAAGAGGTAAAGGTTGATAAAGGGAATAAGGTGTTTGACTCGAGGAACAATTGCAATGCTTTGATTGATTCAAGAACAGACTTCATTGTCGCAGCTTGTGGGAATTCCAGTATTCCCACAAGTGTAAAAGGCATAGCAAGATATGCTTTTTCAAACTCGTCGATTACAAGCATTAAAATACCCAAGAATATTACAAAGATAGAGGACGGTGCTTTTTGGAAATGTGAATTTTGCACATCCATTACTGTTGACTCCAAGAATCCTGTATACAATTCCAAGGACAAGAGCAACGCTATAATTGAAACAAAGACAGGCAAACTATTACAAGGATGTAGTCGTACGATTATCCCGAACAATGTAAGAGAGATTGCAGATTTGGCCTTTTATGGAGTAAGGTTGCCACCTTATCTGATTATTCCAGAAGGAGTAGAAACAATAGGAGAGACGGTATTTACATCTTCATGTGGCATTAAATATATAAAAATGCCTTCTACCTTAAAGATAATCAGAAAGAATGCGTTTTATGGCTGCAAGGATTTGGAGTATGTGGATATGTCTGAGTGTTCTCCCCAAGTTGGCATGAATGCATTTGGTAAATGTTCGCGTCTTGTATCGATAGGATTTTCTCCGAGCATAGGATCTATACACGAACTCGCATTTTCGTCTTGTCCCATTGAAAAATGGGTAATGGAGCAAGTTAACATTCAAAATGATTAAACGTCTAAAATAATTATGAAAACACGCGTATTGACATTTCTCCTATTTTTACTCCATTGTGGGGTAAACGTTGCTAATCCAATCTTCGTTGATTCAGGTATTACCTACAAGATAACTTCAGACAGCACTGTTAATGTGGTTCCAGCAAATAAGCAAGGATCTTTTTATCAGATATTTAAAGACTCTATTCTGCTTATCCCATCTTCAGTGGAGTATGGCAAGAGATTTTACAAGATAATAAGTATTGAAGAGGATGCTTTTTCTACATGGTGTGGCTTTAGGAGTCTTGTAATAAGTGATGGCGTTGAAGCAATCCACAATCGTGCTTTTGCCGGATGCACCAATCTGAGAGCAGTTACAATTCCTAAAAGTGTAAATAATATTGGAGATAATCCTTTTGCCTACTGTTTTAACTTGGACTCGATTAATGTCAATGAGGAAAATGCCTTATTTGATAGTAGGTACGGTTGCAATGCAATAATACGGAAAAAGGATAATGCCTTGTTGTGCGCCTGCAAATCAACCGAAATTCCATCGTCGGTAGAAACAATTGTTTCATATGCATTTAGAGGATGCTTGATGAGAGAAATCAAATTGCCGGTAGGGTTGAAAACCATAATGGAATATGCTATATACGACTGTCCCAATCTTGATAGGATTCATATACCATCGTCCGTAGAAGAAATTTACCCAAGAGCATTCTCAATGTGCGACAACATAGAATCTATTTCAGTAGATAGGAATAACCCTGTATATGATTCAAGAAACAATTGTAATGCTATTTTGGAGAACGATAGACTTATTATAGGATGCCATACGAGTCGTATTCCCTCTGGTATTACAGAAATTGGAGAAGGAGCCTTCGCGTATTGTAAAAGACTAAATGGAATAACTATCCCTGAAGGTGTTTTGTATATAGGAAGTGATGCTTTCTGGAGGTGCTCTGGCCTGAAGACAATAGAACTGCCCTCTTCGCTTTTGGGATTTAAGGGTTCGGAACATTTCTATTGTTGCACTTCACTAAGTCGTATACATATACCTGAAAAGGTTAATCTTATTCCGACAAGTATATTTGTTGGGTGCACCTCATTAAATAATATAGATGTTGACAAAAGAAATAAAAAATATGATTCTCGTAAAAACTGCAATGCTATAGTAGAAACGTCAAAGGACAAACTTGTTGCCGGGTGTAGTTCCTCGGTTATAGTTGATGGAATAAAGGAAATAGGTGAGGACGCTTTTGCAAAGTCGGGCATAACTTCTATATTTATACCCGCATCTGTAAACCGAATAGATTCAACTTCATTTCGAGGTAGCAGGTATTGCAATAGCATTGTTGTAGAAGATGGAAATCCGCGATATAGGTCTGCCGGATCTAATTCAATAATTGAAAAATCTTCAAATAAGTTAATATTAGCATGTTCGGCTACTCACATCTTACCCGAGGTTACAGGTATTGGAGGATATGCATATCTAAATACTCCAGAGACTCTGATAATACCATCAGGGGTAAAATATATAGAGGCTAATGCCTTCCTGGATTGTGCGGACTTGCTTAATGTTTTTATTCCATCGTCTGTAAATAGAATAGGAAGATTTGCGTTTATGGGGTGTAGTCGGTTGTCATCTGTCATTATCACGAATAGTAATACGAAAGTAGATAAAGATTCGTTTGCTGGGACCCCATACTTCCTGTCTTTACTCGCAAGTTTTATAGACGCTGATAGTCTACTGAAATCGGGGGAAGACACTGATAGTATTGACGCATGAGTTTCCCAATAGGAGAACTGGAGTTTTCGTACAAGGAAACTGCAGTTCTCCTATTGGGAAACTGCTTGTTTGCTACGGGACAAAAAGAGGAAAACTCGAATATACTTTCACTCGTTGCAAAAATCAAGCCTAATCGGGGAATGTATAGACTCCGTACGACAATGCACGAACCGCCTTTGCAATAGGTCAGTGACCTGCAAAGGCGGTTCGCCGCTGATTATTTGTAATCGTTTATCAGCCATCCTGCTATCTTATCCCAGTTCTCCTCCACAAATTCCGGTTTGCTGCGATTCACAGGAATAAAGAAAGGAACAATGGTCGGTGCATATTGGTATGAATGGTCGGTATCCTTAAAGGTCATTATCCTATAGTTGGTCTTGCCGCTTTTGAAGAATGACTTCTCTATACCGTCCAAATGCGTTTTCCATTCTACCATACCATCAGAAGTTCCATGCGTAGCAAGTACCGGGCAAGTAATTTGTGAAAGATATGTATCCGGATTATATTTCACAAAAGCAATGGTCCTTGGAACAGTCCACTCCTTCAGAAATTTCCGAACCTGTTCTTCAGTGTACCTTACCCCTGCTCTGGCAGCACTTTCTTCTATCTGGCGCATCAGGGCAATTTCTATCTCCTTTATATCGGTCTGGCTTCTTACAATCTGCGTTCTTTCATAAATGTCCCTGACCACCTGGTTGCGTGCATCGGTAGGGAAATCATTAGGATAACTGAAGCGCATAGTGTTCTGCCAATAGCAGAAGTCTGCACCTTCTATTCCGCAGGTAGATAGTGTAACCAGAAAATCTATATCCTTGTTGCGCGAGGTCTCTATTATGGAACAACAGCCTCCTTCGCTATGACCTATCAGACCTATGGGATTTTTCGCAAAACGCTTATCCTTCATTATGGCACTTATGGCATAATGTACGTCATCGGCATGGTCGTACATGGTAACCCTTTCATTGGCCGCCACCATAGCAGTATCGGTCAGAGCCCTATTATTGAATCGGAATGTGGCAATGCCATGCTTACCGAGTCGCTCTGCCAAGCTCACGAACATACCTCCATAATTTTTATCCATGGCAAAAGCTGGAGCTACAAGAATGGCAATCTTTGTTTGCTCGGTAAGATTCTTGGGCAGCGTTAAAGCTCCTTCCATTTTCAAACCGTCCTTTGCTTCAAAAGTAAAAGACTCTACAACAAACAGTGTATCCTTCGAGTTATTGGCAAATACAATAACATGGAAGGCCAAAAGAATAAATAAAAGATACTTTCTCATAAACTATGTATTACGATGACGAAGACGAAGACGATAACGATATTGCCCACTGATGACACAGATTAGACGGGATTATCACAGATTTGTTATATCAACGGATTAAACGGAATTGCCGCCTTAGAGATTTTATGGTGAGCGGATGCTTTGCGCACTCTTGTCGTAACGAAGTTTGCGACCCCTTCAGCGCAAGCGTGATACACGAAAGGGAATAAAACTCTGCGCTCTTTGCGACCTCTGCGTGCAAAAAAATCGCTCTTATCTTTATTGCCTCACGCAAAGGCCGCAAAGGCCGCAGAATTCCAAAGCAAACTACGCTGCCGCTTGAGTAGTCGCAGCTTCGCACGACGGAGAGCGCAGAGGACTGAAAAACCTATCACCCTTAACCTTTAACCTTTTAACCTTTAACCTGCGACATAGTCGCAATTAACCGTGGCTTTGCCACATTAACCTTTAACACTAAACTCTAAACTCTAAACCCTATCCCTGCCTCTGTCTTACCGCCTCGAACATCAGTATGGCGGCAGAAACGGACACGTTCAGCGAGTCCAGTATGCCAAGCATGGGGATGCGTATGTGGGCATCAGCAGCCAGACGCCATTGGTCGGTGAGACCGGTAGCCTCTGTTCCCATAACAATAGCTGTGGGCAGGGTCATATCCGTATCGTAATACAGGGACGAGTCCTGAAGCTGTGCTGTGAGGATGCGTATGCCATTTGACTTGAAATGCTGTATGCACTCCTGACTGGTACATGCTATTGTAGGCACAGAGAAGATGCCACCCAGAGAGGAACGTATCAGATTGGGATTGTACAAGTCGGTCAACGGGTCGCACACTATCACGGCATCCACCCCTGCTGCATCAGCACTGCGCAGGATGGCACCGAGATTGCCAGGTTTCTCCACACTTTCCAGTACCACGTAGAGAGGGGCATGACCTTCAGGGGAAGCAGGCAAAGTGTCCAGACCATGCTCCTTCATGCGTATAGTGGCCACAACACCTTCCGTGCCTCCACGATATGCGATACGGTCATACACATTGGGGGACACGTATATGCACTTGCACGAAGGCATAGCGGCAATAAGGTTGTCATACTCCTGCTCTGCCTTCAATATTTCAGTACAGATAAACAAGGTGTCTGCCTGGTATCCCTTGGACAGGCAGTGCATGAGTTCCCTTCTGCCCTCTACGACAAAAAGTCTCTGCTCTCTACGGCAAGCCGATTTCTGCTGAAGCTGCAACAGAGCCTTTATCCTGGGGTTCTGTGCGCTGGTTATAGTATCCTGTGTCTGCATTATGAGGACAAAAGTAAGCAATTCCTGAAAGCCGTACAAGAAATCTTTGCGTTTTTATGGATAAATGGTTACTTTTGTACTCAGTATTTATTCAGCATACACCAAGGGTGTAGGCATAGCACAGCAGTATGAACCGATTCTTTGTTATTCTGAAACGCCCCCTTTTGGCGTTATTGCTTTTCCTTTTGTTCCAGGCTATGGGAGGTGTCTTTGTACTGCTCATGCAGATGCTTACCGGCGAAGGTTCCCTTCTGGAAAATATTAGCGATAGGATATTCGATGCCCGTCTTATGGGCATATCCACAGTTTTCTTCAACTTTGCCATTGCCATTGCATGCCTGATACTGTTCAGGCGAAGTCTCTATAGTCAAAGCAACTATGCACCATGCTCCGTGAGCTGGAAGAAAAGCATGGTAGCCATGCTGGGATGCATATTAGGTACTATTGCCCTGGATTTGCTCAGCGAACTCATATCCCTGCCAAACATAGTAGAGGACCAGATGATTGACATGTGCCGCGAGCCATGGGGCATGCTGGCGATTGCCATAGGTGCGCCAATCGGCGAAGAGATAATGTTCCGCTGGGGCATCATGGGGCATATGCTCAGACGTAATAGCAGCGTCCCAACTGCCATTCTCGTAAGTGCTGTACTCTTCGGTCTGATGCACATGAACCCTGCACAGGTATTCTTTGCTGCTGCTATGGGCATCATGCTTGGCATATTGTATTGGCGCAGCGGAAACATTTTGTGGCCCATCATACTGCATGTCCTCAACAACTCGGTGGCATGCCTGCAAGTATGGTTGCTTGGCGACAAGGTAAAAGAATACAGTCTTGTAGACACCTTCGGAGGAAACACCATGGCATGGTATGCAATAGGAATATTGTCAACACTATCCATTAGTGTTTTGTGCTACTATGCATTAAACGGAAAACGGGAAGGTGAAAACGGGTGAGCGGATGAGCGGTGCTGTTCTCTTTGCTCATTACTCTTTGCTCTGTACTATGTACTCTAAATATTGATCAAAATGCAAATAAACAGATTGACACTCTGCACGGACGAGGATTTCCGTCAGATAGAAACCTTGATTGGCGTGCTTTCCACCTCGTGCAAGGCCAACAGGGAGATAATCGACGAGGTCATAGCCAAGGAGGATTCGCACCTGTTTGTGGCGAGGAATGAAGAAGGAAAAATAGTTGGCATGACCACAGTGTGCTGCTTCACCATACCCACAGGACGCCATGCCACCATAGAGGACGTAGTGGTCCTGCCCGAATGCCAGGGCACTGGATTGGGACGCAGACTTGTGGAGGAGGCCTTGGATTATCTTCGTAGCACAGGAAAGGCATACAAGGTGGGACTTACCTCCAAACCTGCCCGTGTGGCAGCCAATGCCCTATATCGCAAGATGGGCTTCAAGCAAAAGGAAACAAACGTCTATACTCTGGACGTATAAGAACAACATACAGA
>JAFYVX010000140.1 GCA_017558255.1 Bacteroidaceae bacterium | reverse complement strand
TGCACAGAATCTCGACATCAACGCCATGGCACAACACATGGCCAGCCACGGCAGCAAGTACCACAAGGGCGACATCATATCAGTTGCAACTCAGCTGGTTGATTGCATTCGCGAACAGCTCCTGCTTGGCAATCGAGTGAATCTTGGCGACCTTGGCACCTTCTACGTGACCCTAAAAGCCGATGCCGCCAACAATGCAGAGTCCTTCAGCACCTCCCTCATCACGGACGTAAACGCTCGCTGGCGTCCCAGCGCCCTGTTCAAGTCCCTCATCAACGAGGCATCCTTCACCTATGTAGGTACTCGTGCGGCTCAGGCCGAGGCTCGCAAGGAGGAGAAGGAACTGCTCAATAGCATGGCCACCATAAAGCCCGGTGACGAACCCGATGACGATGGCGGCGGCACCGCAGGCGGCGACGGCAACCTGGAGTAACAAACCGTAGCGATGCGGAGAAGAAACAAGATGGCAAGTCAAAAAAACTTGCCATCTTTTCTTTTTACAATAGAAACTGAGAGCAACAGTACTACTCTTTAATTATAAATATGTGTGTATAGCCACAAAAGCACGATATGTCTTAATCCCAAATAGGTCATTAGACTGTTATGCGCAAAAGAAGCCCTCAAAGCGGTGAAACGAACGGCTGAGAGCGGTGAAATGAACGTGCAATAGCGCAAAAAACGAGGTCTCCGAGTAATCAATGATCTCGGTTTACTTTTCCTTGCCCTTGGCAGAGTATTTCTTTATGAGACTATATGCCTGATAGAGTCCCATTTCGCCGGCACGGGAGAGGTCGGCAAGACCGGATTCGACATTGCCTTGAAGGATATATGCCACACCTCTGTTGAAATATGCCTCGGGCATGGTGGGTTCGCGCCTTATGGCTTCGGCATAGGCCTCGATGGCAGAGGTATAGTCCTTGAGCTTTACATGGGTGTTTGCCATATTGTAGGATGCAAACGGGAAGTCGGGCAACGCCCTGGCACAATACTTCCAATCCTGAAGTATCTCCAGATAACGCAGGCGGAGTTCGTTGTCGTTGATGGGTTGTGCCTCTACCTGCGAGGTGCGGACCTGTGCCCTGAGGAAGTGGTAGAGAGGATTGGCATCGGGCACGGAAACTATCATGGAGTCGAGAACGGACATGGCGGTTTCGTAGTCGCGCACCATGTAGTTGTCCATTACCAACTGGCATGTTCTGCCAAGAACCACGTCGGTGAGGACGCGTTCCTGATGCAGGGCTATGCGTGTGCTGTCCAGTGTAATATGGTCGTTGCACAGGAGCAGAGGCTGATCCAATGCATTATCCCTTGAGAACTGGTCCACGTTCTGACTATATGGCACGAAGCGCCTGGTGGGGTGTTCCTTGGCATAGAAACTGAGCACGTAGGAAGGCATGCACTTGAGATCCGTCTGGCGGTTCTGCACACGGCCACGGAACTCGCTTGAGTAACCGTTCATGTCTGTCTGCTCGTCATCCACCACAAGCTTGTTATAGTCCTCGATCTTGCGTTCGCTCTTGCGACGTGTGGTTTTCTGTACCTTATAAGTACCCGTACGTGCCTCCATCTGCGCCTTGAGCACCTTGAACTCGTCGCGCTCTGCACCATAGGTGTCGCCTATCTTGCGGAGGATGGCAGCACGCTGGCTGTATCCCGCCCAGAACTGGGGATACTCTTCGATGACGGTGCTGATGTCGCGGATTGCACCACGGAAATCGCCCGTCTGGTCGAGGAGGATAGCACGGTTGTAGAGGGCTATCATGTTGTCGGGTTCTATGCTGAGGACGAAATTGAAGTCGTCTATGGCGCGGTTGTCGTCACCCACCTGTGCACGCAGAAGTCCACGGTTGTAGTGCGCCACATAGTTGGATGCATCAATCTCGATGGCCTGGTCGTAGTCGGACATGGCACCACGGATGTTGTTCTGCTGGAAGCGCGACAGGGCTCTGTTCACGTAGAGCAGCGGAATGCGCGGTTTCTGCACAATGGCCTTGTCCAGAGCCGCTTCCGCCTCACGATATTCCTCGCGGCGGGCATGCATGGATGACTTCATTGTCCAGGCATTACCGTCGTAGGCATCCAGTACAAGTGCACTGTCCACCCACACCTCGGCCAAGGCTGTATCCTTCTGTGCAAGCGACACCTGAGCCTTCATGGTGCACTGGGAAGACTCGCGCGGCCATAATGTCATCATGCTGTCAAGAGCAGAATCGGCTTCGCCATACTGCTCCAGTTCCATGAGGCATAGCACCATGTTGTGCCAGTTGTTGCGCTCCATGGGGTTCTGCTGAAGCGAGGCACGGTAGTCCTTGACGGCAAGTTCATACATCTCCATGTTCACACGGCACAGGCCGCGCAGAGTGTAGTACTGGGCGGTGTAGGGACGGCGTTCAAGAGCCAGGGAGCAATCAGCCTCGGCACCGGCATAGTCTTCAAGATAGAACTTTGCCAAACCACGATAGAAGAACGGTTCTGCCAGATACGGCTTGGCGGAGATAACGGAATTGAAACGCTGGATGGCCAGAACGTAATCCTCATAGTACAGGGCATTGCGTCCCATGAGAATGACCCTTTCGGTATTTATCTGGGAAAAGCATGCCGTGCAGAAGGACACAAGGCACAGGAACACTATGAGCAAACGTCTGACCATACGAATCGCAGATTATTTTCTTAAGGGCTTGACCTTGTAGTCGGCACTGAAGATGCCCTTTACCAACTGCTTGAGCTTGGGCTGCATCAACTGGCGGCGCAGACCCTTGAGGTGGTCGGTATATACAACACCGTCGAGATGGTCAAACTCGTGCTGCATGACACGTGCCAGAAAACCGTCGACCCACTCCTCGTGCTCCTCGAAGTTCTCGTCAAGGTAAGACACGCGGATACGTGCGGGACGTGTCACCTTCTCGGACAAACCCGGAAGAGAGAGACAGCCCTCCTCCTGAGTTTCCATAACGGTATCGTCCACCTCCTCAATATAGGGGTTGATGAAGGTGCGCTTGTAACCCTCGTACTGAGGTTCCTCCTCGCTGATGCAATCAAGGTCTATGATTGCAAGACGTATGGGCAAACCCACCTGCGGAGCCGCCAGACCCACACCATGGCTTCTGCCCAGCGTGTCCCACATGTCCTGGATGATCTGCTTCAGCTCGGGGTAATCGGCATCTATTTCTTCCGTCTCCTTGCGAAGAACGGGCTGACCGTATGTATAAATAGGTAATATCATTTCCTTTTCGCTTTTTACATTTCCTTTTCGCTTTTTACATTCAAAATCTACGTCTCTCCATCCATCCCTGAAGGATAATGGTAGCACTTATCTCATCCACCAGTGCCTTGTTCTGACGCGCCTTGCGTCCTATGCCACTCGCGAGCATAGCCTGATGCGCCAAAACGCTGGTGTAACGCTCGTCCCACCACTCCACCGGAATATCAGGAAAGACTGTATTCAATCTTTTGACAAAAGCCTGGACGCGAGGAAGATTCTCGCTATCCAGGCCATTTGTCTGTTTAGGCAAACCTACGACAAACCTCTCGACCTGCTCTTTGGACACATAGTCCTGAAGGAATTTGAGCAAAGAAGGGGTGTCTACAGTAGTGAGTCCGTTGGCTATAATCTGACAAGGGTCAGTAACAGCCAGACCTGTGCGACGTTTGCCATAGTCAATACTCAATACACGGGCCATGCGGTTACTTCTGATACAGCAACCATGCATCGGGATATGTGCCACGCACCTTGTCGCGACTCTGTGCGGCAGAAACCTTGTCGTTGTGGGTGCTGAGGATTACGCGGTACATGTTGGAGGGGCTCTTGACAACCTGAGCCTGATAACCCTGACCTGAGAGCTTCTTCTGCAATGCGCTGGCATTTGCCTGAACGCCGAAACTGCCCACCACAACGCTATATGCCTTCAAACCGGCACCGTTCACCAGAGTAACATCCTCGGTGCGTACGGTTACATTGCTATAATCGGTCACGGGGGTAACTGTCTGGACAGGGGTGATTGTCTGGACGGGAGTTACGGATACCTGAGTTGCACCTTCCTGAGCGCCAGCGGTTGATGTGTTCACCTGGGTAACGCTGGTGGTGGTTGACTGCTGGGCCTGAGCCTTCTCGTAGGCCTTCTTGTAAGCACTCTCCCCACTCTTGCAGGAACTCATGGCAAAGGCTGCAACAAAGGCAAAGCCCATCAAAGCGATTTTCTTCATAAGATTATTAAGTTTTTATTAAAATTTACTGTCCTTACACGATGTTTTAACGGCACAAAGATACAATAATTTTAACGAAAATATGTCCACGTAAATGCTAATAATACTTTTAGCTTACATAAAATTCGTTAATTGACGCGAAAAAAGCACATGAAAATACATGGTTATATAAATATTTTCCATATATTTGCGATGAAAAGATGCCTGAACCGACATCAGGCAAGCTGAAAGCAGACATAAAATTACAACCTAATACTAACACCTATTTAAAAATTTATCATTATGAAAGCCGTTAATTATTTGCTCGCCTTTATCGGCGGTGCTGCAGTAGGTGCAGCCTGTGGTCTTCTGTTCGCTCCCGAGAAGGGTGTTGACACCAGAGCCATGATCGTAGAGAACCTCAAGAAGCGCGGCATCAAGCTCAGCAAGAAGGAAATGGAAGATCTGGCCAGCGACATCGCTGAAGATCTGGGTCTGGGTGCAGCCGAATAATTTCCGTAATTCACAACTATTCCATAATCCGAAAAAAGAGGGGTCGCATCATGTGACCTCGCTTTTTCGGATTTCAGTTAAAATACAAACTCCATCCACGCTTTGGAAGAATTCAAGGAAATATTTCTCCTCATCAAGGAGTATATACAGAAACAGAAGGAAAACATATCCCTGGGTGCGGCAGAGAGCATGACAAGACTGTTCTATGTTGCTACCGTGGGAATTGTGATGATCGTGTTGGTGGGAATAGCGTTGCTACTTGCAAGTTTTGCTCTCGCATTCTGGATCAACGAGGTTACCAACTCGTCAATTCTCGGCTTTGCCGCTCTTGCCGGCATAATGTTCTTCATTGCACTGATATCCTGGGGTATGCGCAGGAAACTGATTCTTCAGCCCATAGCACGGATGATGGTACGCATCTTCCTTGAAGCAGACATACCAGGAAACGACAACACTCCAAAAGTACAACAATGACTACAGCACAGGAAATCCTGAACCAGCAGGACGTCCTTCTGGCTATACAGCAAAAGAAGGCAGAAAAGAAGGTTGAGTTGGAGCAGCTCCAAAAGAAATTGTCGGTGTCCATGACCAAGGCCATCGCACCACTGCCCCGTGCTACTAACAAGTTGGACTTTGCCATGCAGATTGCCCGCAACGCCTTCAACATCTGGCAAGGAGTAAGTCTGGGACTCAACCTTGTCAGGGGATTCCGCTCAGCATTCAAGAAATAACCTGCAAGTAACACCTTATTATATTTTTTTGCAGGATGAGCGACGGAAACTTCAATCGCGCACTGTTGCCTCACACCCCTTTCCATAGCGGACTTGCAACGGGAAGAATGCAGATGCGCAAGCGTGCCGAAGAGGCACTCAAAGAGATATTAGAAAAGCATTTCCCCGACATCAGTACGGAGAAGACATCGGATATTTTAAAAGAATTCAAAGAAAGGACACGCCTTTAATGGGGACGTGTCCTTTTTTGTCGTTCACAATGCAAACAACGCTCTCGCTGGAGTAGTCGCTCGCTACGCGCGACAGAAGAACGCAAAAGGGACAAAGTAAACGGAAAGGTGAAATTTCAACTTCAACTTCTACCTTTCTACTTTCACCTTTCTCATTTCATCTTTCCATCTTTCTACTTTAATCCACCCCCTCCGTCGCTTCGCTCCTCGTCCCGCCTATCTCAGGGGGACAGTCAGTATGGTGTGTACCCGTCCCCGGTAGTAACTGACTCTACCCCTGAGACAGGGGTAGTACCCCGCAGGGGGGAGGGGGTGGATAGAACAAACGGAAAGGGGAAAACGGACTTGCTTTAGCTTGATGAGCGAAGGCGACCCACGCTGGCGCTGAAAGGGTCGCAAACTCCGTCACGAATAAGCGATAAAGCGAAGCGCTATTATCAGTCCAATTTGTCGCTATCAGCCGTTCGATTAACCGCTATCAGCCGTTCGGCGAACCGCTGATAGCGGCTCAGCAAGGGTATAATATGCAATAAGGCGGATAGCAAAAACAATCTCCGTGAGAGGACATGCCTTCACGGAGATTGAATAGTATTAACTGTAGATTATAGATCTACTTCTTACGAATTGCAGATTGGCAAGATTAATCCCACTCGCCTCTACCGTCTATATCTATAAAGTTGTCATTACCATTACTTGCGGTCAAAATGTGGCCTTCCAATTCAACTTCGACTACCTCCACCTCGGGAGCAACATAATTCTTTTCCATAATTTTTTTGTTTTTGTTATTGAATAGATTTTGTAATTTGGCCAAGTCAACAGACTTGCCGTATATGACAGTTACATGATAACTTTCTTGCCATTCTGGATAAAGATACCCTTCTGTGCCTTCTGCACACGACGGCCGGAAAGGTCAAAGATTTCAGTTTTCACATTGCCGTTTTCCGTTTTCAGTTCGTCAATGCCAGTTTCTGTGTCCTCGCCCTGCACACGAATATTGATTCTTGACATAGCACCCTCTGTTGCTTTTACAGGAGAACCGTCTATGCTTGTAAGTTTAAGATAAAGGCGGAAAGGCTTTAGTTGCTGGTTAGCATTTAGGGCTTGCTTCCAACCGCCACCAGATATGGCATATACATCATATTCGCCTTTAAGTTCTCCGGCTGTCTGAGTGGTGTAAATACCGGTGACATCGAACTTCATGAACACAGAAGAACAACTAATGGTAGTCTCCTTGGCGCTGTATAGAGTAGCATCCTCTAC
>JAFYVX010000139.1 GCA_017558255.1 Bacteroidaceae bacterium | reverse complement strand
CACTTGACATTTGATAGTTTTAAGCGTTATATAGATAGATGACACAAACAGAGTTTGAACATAAACTGATAGAAATGCGCCCTCAGATGATGAGGGTGGCCATGGATTTCTTCCACAACGAGGAGGATGCCATGGATGTAGTACAGGAGGTTTATGTAAGAATGCTGAAACGAGGATGGCAACAGGGCGACAATGTGGAAGCCTTGAGCATAAGGGCAACAAAGAACCTGTGCGTGAGCGTATGGAGACGGCAACGATTACGAGAGGCGCAACCTTTGGAAAGTATGCCCGAGTCAGCAGGGCAGGATTCCGCAGACGGTCCCATGCTGAGCGAAGAACGGCAAGCCGAGATAGAAAATGCCATAGGAAAACTTCCTCCGTCTGAGCAGAAACTGATAAGGATGAGACATCAGGACGAGATGACCATGGAAGAAATAGCACAAGAGACAGGAATGACGCGGCGTTCGGCCAGCACCATCATCAGCTCGGCAAAGAAACATCTACTAAAACTGATTAAGACACATGATTGACAAGGAACTTATACGACAGGCAGCAGAAGACATTGATATCTTCGAGGCAGACCTCAGCCAGGAGTTTGACCGCATTGCCTATCAGCGCAAATCGCTACGTCTATGGCCATGGGCAGTGGCAGCGTGTCTGGTGGCCGTGGTGGGCATATCCTTACAAATGCTGATTGGCACGGACGATGAGAACAAAAATACCATCACTGAGGCAAAGATACAAACTGAGGGAAAACTTGTTGCTCAGGTTTCAGACTCTGACGACAACACAACAGCAACCTCATCCCCTACCCCAATAGTCACCGAAACCACAAGTTTAAGTTTGCCACAAAAAGAAAAGGCGCCACTACCTACGGCAACACCTGTAAAGACTGAACCTGAAAGTAATCAAAAGAGCACGGAAATTGACGAAATGGAAATGATGTGCGAACTGCTTGACGAGGTTACACAACAGACAATTGCTGAGAAGAAATACGAGGAACATCTGTATTATACTATGATGGAGGAAATCTGCAGAAACGCATCTAACGAACCAAACATACCAGAACTATCATTATGAAACACTTTCTATTCACTATCATCCTTGCAACAATAGCCATTGGCTGTTTTGCACAATCAAAGGGCGAAACAATGCCCCAATCAAACAAAATAGAGCACCTCATCAAAACATGGCCAGCGAATTGGATGATTGGCAAGGCCGGTGAGCAGGGGCGCGACCGCCTGGACTCTACCTATTATCTGGATACCAGAATATATGAATACTCTTACGACAGCAAGAAGGAGCAACAGGGAGTAAAAGACGCCGTGGCACTCATACTCAGAGCCTATGACCAGGATATGCCGCATTATACCGGTGGTTTCTGCTCATCAAACCTGTTGCGTGTGGACAACCCCATCGAGAGTAAGAAACTGGAGATGTACTACGGAGAAAACATTGCCCCCTTTGTGGTTGGTGGCAAGGGACGCAACTATGCCGTTCTTCGCTTCAACAGCAAGCAGAACCCTTACTACAGACATGTCATAGGCATAGAATGGTGGCTGGAAAGGGTGGACCGCAAACATCAAGTAGCCAAGTTCAGGACCTTCCGCATATTCGGCCCCTTTAGCAAGGAACATTATGAGTATGCTCTGAAGCAAAGCAATAGTTCAGAGGCTGATGTGGAAACGGATGATTTGTACGGGGACTATATCAGAGAAGATGGCCCTTTCCTGAAAATAAGCAAAAACGGGAGAATAGAGGGAATTGTTATAGGAGAGTCAGCGGCAAAACACATGCTCTCGGAGGTACGAGTTCTTGGTAAACTTTTAGACACTTCAACGGATGAGACATCTAAGCGTGCCACTGTAAAGTCAATAAACAGGCGCGTGACAACTCTGCTCACCACTGCTACAGATGAAGAGAAAACAGAACTGTACCGTATACTGAACGACATTACCGGATATTATGTACAGGTAACCCTTCCTAATGGCGTGGTACTTACAAGGTCCTTTGCCTGGTACATCAATGCACTACCCAAACTGGACGTCTTGTGTAATTCGTGGATACAGCCAGGAAGTCCCAACTGCATATATATAGACGAGAATAATGAGGAAAAACCTGCTAATTTCCTTTTGCAAGTATTCCTGAACAGCTTGGACGACATGGATATATTATTAGAAAATTAAGTGAATACCTAAACATTAGAAGATTATGAATAAGAAATCAATTATTGCACTTGTTATGCTATTTACCCTCGCCATGCCGATAATGGCATCAGGGCAGAGACATGAGGTGGAGCATCACCAGAGGAAAGAAATGAGAGACAAGTTTCGACCAAAGGCTATGCATCATAAGGACTTCAAGATGATGTGCGAAGTAGTGGATGATGCTTCTTTCCATGAAAAGAAGATTGGAGTCATCAAAGTGGCTTGCATCAGCAGTTACTTCAATAGCAAGCAGTGCGCCAAACTACTCTCGATGATTTCCTTTGATGACGCGAAGTTAAAGGCTTTGAAAGT
>JAFYVX010000018.1 GCA_017558255.1 Bacteroidaceae bacterium | reverse complement strand
TATCCACCTGTGTGAGGAGGTTCTTGGTGCCGGGTTTCAGCATCTGCTTCTTTACCCTATGCTCCTTGGAATGAAGTTCGTATATCTTCTTTGCCACAGTGTACATCTCCTCCCAATCGTCCTGAGCGGCAAAGTAACATAGCAGTTCGTAGCACTGATAAGGAAGGATCATATCCAGGAAATCCGGCTCGTTATAATACTTCTGCACTATCTGTGCCTTGTTGAGGACAGTCCGCTCCACGATGTCTGCCTCGACGGAAGTGATACGGACCTTGTCCAATACATTCTTACCTATATAGTCATACAGTTCGGCATGACTCCTGATGGCACGGTACTGGGCATCCATACCGACGTGCTGGGCAACGATGCCTTTGAGCTGCTCTGCATACTTCCTGGCAACACTGTCCCCGGTCATGGTCATGGAGTCGGCAACAACCTCCCAGGGTACCACGTTGTCGAAATCGTCGAACTCTGCCTGGATGCTTACATTGGAGAATCTGTCCAAAAGCAACTGGCGTATGTGATTGGCACGGGCACGGGAAAGTTCGCGGTTTCTGCTCTCAACACCCTCGGGAGAAGAATATGCCCTTACGGTTATGCTTTTGATGTAGGCATTTTTATTGCTATAGTAGCCATTAAGATAATTGATTAGGCTCTCGTGCTGTTCGCGGGTTATACTGTCGTTCATGTTCAAATGCTGGCGACCCATTTCAAATGCCAACTTAACATTCTTGGACACGAGCACAGAAGACACCGTACCTCGGCGCTTAAAGGCGGCAAGGGTGGTATCCAAAGCAGAGAACTTGCAGGCATCCACCCAGTTGAAAAATCGCATGGGTTCGCATTCCTTACCGTCGGTGAAAAGGATGGAGTCCCTATGATACACTCCATTATTATCCTCATACCTCAATATGCATGAAATATGATACTTGGTTCCCTTTTCAATCTTAGCCAATTGCTTATAGGTAACTCGCTTGCTCTGATTGTGCTCAAGACTATCTATTACCATAGGTGGCATGTGAACAACAGAATCCTTATACTCTTCAAATACAATAGTGGGAGAAGCGACAAAACGAGCATTGGCACGAGCATGCTCACCGAATATGTCCAGATCTCGGGTAATATAAATGTAGTTCTTACTAAAATGCGGTAAACCACCTCCTGCAGCATCCATATGCATCATGGCTGTGACAGGTACCTCCTTAAGGACGATAATCTCCTTTTCAACGTCCTTCTGCTTCTTATCCTCCTCTTCCTTACCGATATAAACCAACGTAATAGTAGGATTGGAAATATCCTTTACATAGTCGGAAACATTGAAAAGCTTGACATCAAATATTACGTTACCAGTAACATCGAGACCATCAAGTATAACAGCACCTTCAAGAGTAGCCTGAATAACGGCAAGACCATCAGAGCCAGTTTTCTGTTCATCCACAGGTTTGTACTTCTGCTTGTCAAAAGCGCCATAAGAATCCTTGGCAGATGCCTGGGCAAATGCAGCCTTTGCATCAGACTTCTTCAAGAAAGAATATACCATAACACCTTTGATAGGGTTGCCGGCCTTGTCCTTGATAAAAACGTTGAAAGTTTGAGCCTGCACCTCAGCAAGAATAAAAAGGATAGAAATCAGCAAGAAAGCAAACTTACCAATTCTTTGTCTTAGATTAAAAATCATAAAGTTACATATATTATTTATTACTGATTGAGGCAAACCGTTCATTAGCGCTTTCTGCTTAGAGCCTCTAAAGTGTTATCCGCCACACCTTCTCCCCTACCTACAGACTCTTTATTCTCCTGTATGGTATAGGTTCCGTCTCCATTATCAACAAAGACGTAACCTTCTGCTATCAGCGCGGCATTGGTATAGTCCTTAGCAGTTTGAGTGAACAGGCCGCCTTTTATACAGCCCTTAACGGCACCTTGAGTTGGCTCACTTGCACCTATCTTAGTATAGAACTTACCACCTGTGATTTCTGCTGAAGAGACAGTGTTACTTCCCCCAGCATTTGTCATGAAGATAGAAGAACCGTCCACACCACTTGGTGAGAACTCACCACCGCTAACCTCAATCGTTACATTTCCCTGATTGGGCTGAAGCCATACCTGTCCCTCCATGACGCCACCGTTCACAATCAATGCGCCCTTGTTTATGCGTATGGAACGATATGTGGGGTTGCTCACGACGCCGCCATTCACTGTAGTAGTGCCACTGGACTGCTGTATGGCACAGTACATGTGCACCACATTGTTCTTGTTCTGCTCACTGAGGTTCTCTATCAAACCACCGTTCACTGTCAGCTTGCCACTGTTGTGTATGGTATATGAACCCCAACCGAAAGCAGGGTCACCACTACTGGTATCCTTAAAGCTTATCTTGCCTTCACCATTGATAATCAGTTCGCCACTATTGGTAATCATGTTGTAGGAAGCAGTACACTCCATCTCATGACTGATACTATGGCCGTTCAGGTCCAGAACCAAAGTCTTGCCTTTTGCCAGAGTAAGCGCAGAGGGAATAACCACATCACCCTCCAGTACGTATTCACCACCGTTCTTAAAGGCATTCTGCAGGTTCTCCAGAATTGAAGGACCTTCCACGAGTTCGTAGTATTCACCGTTCTGTTCGAAGTGATAGCCATCAGCAAACAAAGCCTTGTTGGTGTTCTGCATAGCAGTCTCGGCGAAGCGTCCGCCCTTCACTCTGCCCTTCACACCAGGCTTAGTGGCATCAGCAACACCAATCTTTGTATTGAAAGTACCGCCGGTTACGGAGAACTCTATATCGTTGGTGCCGTTGCTCAGGTAGACAGACGAACCGTCATAGCCAGAGAGAGGTTCAAACTCGCCACCGTTGATGGTCAGACTGGAAGAACCTGAACCCAGACCCTGCATCCATATCTGGCCTTCAAACTTACCGCCGTTGATCACTATCTCGCCACCGGCAGTATAATCGCGCAGCGAACGGAACATCTTGGAACTTATCGTTCCGCTGTTCACCGTAACCTTACCCATGTGGTTATCGATAGGAATGTTGGTGGGACGGTTAGTGCCCCAGTCGCCGGTAGAGCCATGATGTACTATCATCGCATCGCTAACATCCAGCGTACCATAATTGTATATAGTATAGGAACCCCAGAACTCTCCACCGCCGGCACTGGTGTCTGTGAAGGAAATCTCACCAGCGCCCTTGATGGTCAGGTCACCACTATTGGTAATCATGTTGTAGGAAGCAGTACACTTCATCTCGTGTGTAATGCTATGGCCGTTCAGGTCCAGGACCAGAGCTTTGCCCTTTGCCAGAGTAAGAGGATGAATCAGTATCACGTCATCCTCAAGTTGGTATTCGCCACCATTTCTGAAAGCAGTGAGCAAGTCCTGTGTCTCGTCGGTGCTATGCTTCAATATAAACTTACCTTCCGAGTCCTTAACAAAATAGGAAGCTGCGGCAAACAGATTCTTGTTGGTGTTCTGCATTGCAGTCTGGGTGAATGTACCGCCTGTGATGCTACCCTTCACACCTGTTTTGTCGGCTATGCTGCAACCTATCTTGGTCTGGAAAGTACCGCCAGATATCTTGGCAGAAGTTACGGTATAGTTCTTAGCATTGTTTTCCATGAAGATAGACGAACCGTCCACACCTCTTGGTGAGAACTCACCACCGCTAACCTCAATCGTTACATTTCCCTGATTGGGCTGAAGCCATACCTGTCCCTCCATGACGCCACCGTTCACAATCAGTGCGCCCTTGTTTATGCGTATGGAACGATATGTGGGATTGCTCACGCGACCACTGTTCACAATGGTACTGCCAGCAGACTGCTGTATTGCACAGTACATGTGCACCACCTGACCACTGAGCGGATTCTGCTCACTGATGTTCTCTATCACACCACCATTCACAGTCAAGATGCCATAGTTGGATATGGTGTATGTACCCCAAACGAAATTGGAATCACCCGTACCAATATCCTTGAAGCTTATCCTGCCCACCTTGCCAGCACCTTCATTTGCACCGCCACGCACCTTGCTTCGTGTAGAATTTGCCACAGGTTCGTCAATGATGGTCAGCGTACCGCGGTTCTTTATCATCTCGAAATGTCCGGTACACTCCTTCTCCATGCTGATGGTATGTCCGTTCAGGTTCAGCGTCAGACTCTTGTCGGCTTCAAGTACCAAAGGTTCTGTCAGTACCACATCTTCTTCCAGCATATACTTACCTCCGCGTGTGAAGGCATCGCGCAGTTTGTCCTCCTCGCCATAGTTGCAGTTAAAGGTCGTTGATTTTGCTCGCTCCAGAGTAATATTCTTGCCACCACCCCTTACACTAAGAGGCACAGTCTTCAGTTCCACATCGCCACGGTAGAACACGATACCGAAACGTGGAGCTGCACCCTTCGGTTCGGGCAGCACCAGCGCAGTGGAGGTTATGGTATCCGGCATCTGTCCGTTAAGCAGATCGTATGATGCCATGAATATACGTCCTGTATCTGTCTTTTCAAAATCGAAGTCAGTACCCTCGCTGTTCAGCTTCCATGTACCCTTTGTGGGCACATCCTTCACGAACACCGCCACCCTGTCGGCCTCAGCCAGATTCCAGCACATGTTCTGCAGACTCTTATCGTTGGAAGCAAGCACCAGTCGTGCATACTGATGGCGGAACTCCAGAGTAATATACTTCTGCAAGCTTCTCACGGGGTTACACGTACCGCCCCCTTTCATCACTGGAGTGGCAAGATAGAAGTCGTTCTCTGTTATAAGATCGTCAGTACTCTGATTACCAGGCACCGCTACACTCTCTGGTTGGAAAAGCATCTCCTTGGTCATACCCTCCTTGTAGGGGGCATAGGCAAACACCACGGTGCCGCCTGTTGTACTGTAAAAAAGCTGCAGACCCTCCTCCTCGGGTGCCAGTACATTGTCGTCCGACACATAGAACCTTATGTTGTTACGGTCTGTGTTGTATGGTTCCAGGTTCTCGATATTATGGTAATAGGGATGTGAAACAGATACATTGTTCGAGTCAAGAGTAGCGTTGCCTTCATAGATGAGATTCCCTGCCAGCAATGCGTCGTACTCGCTTTCCGACATCAGGAACACACCCACCTCGGAAAGCGAGCCTTCCATATCGGCGGTAGTGCCTCTTGTCTCTGCCACGTCATAGTCTGCCAGACTGAAATGCAGGGGGACGAGCTCCATCTGGGGCGCATCGCCATTTCCCTGCCCCAGCGGCTCATCCGAGCAGCCTACGAGCAGCAGCAGCAGCATTGTGAACAATATATATATGTGTTTCAATTTCATTCCTGTCAATTAGAAGTTATAACGCATACCCACTCCGAAGTGCAGTTTAATGCCGTTGAAGGGACTGATTTCGTTGTTTGGCAAATAGTTTTGTCCGAAGTAGTATTGAGCCAGCATCTCTGCCGTTACATCCCAGTGGCGTCCGAACGAATACGATGCCATGGCACCTGCTGCCAAACCTGCACCGAACTTGCCGCTATGCTTTTCGCCGGTGAAGGTAAAGTCGGTACCACCCATTATCTCGCCTTCTGCCAGTTCCACGCTTTCGCTCAGTATGGTCGACATCACGGGACCTGCCTGCAGATACAGGTTAAGAGGCAGACGTCTGTCGTATCCGGTCCACAGGTTGGATATGTTCAGCATGTAGAGCAGTCTTATGTCCAGCATATTGGTAGCGCTCTCCATATTGCCGAAGAATGTGCGCTGCCATCCTCCAATCTGCACGTCATAGGGTTCACCGATGCGCAACTTCGAGAATCTCTCGTATGCCACCTGTGCACGTGCACCATGCAGACGAGTGAAGTTGTAGCCTACCGTTGCGCTTACCGACGGTGAGAAGGAGAACGACTTTGTTGTGGCACGCATCTCTTCCATCACCTTAGAGCCGCCCAATTCGAATCCTGCCCAGAATCCGCGATGCGACAACATGCTTGCCACTCTGGCACGCCTCTCGTTCTCTGTAGACTTCAATGGGCGAGATATACGAGTACCGAAGTTCACCGACAGCATACGATCGGAGAAGGTCTGGTTGGCCTGCAATGCCTCGTTGAAGCGACTGTAACTATATATGTCGAATCGTGGTTCCAGGAACAGCTGAGCCAGATTGGAAATTCTGTACAGTGCAGCCGCTGAGGTTGTCAGTCCATAGTAGGTACTGTATACGTATGGAGCCTTGCACATCACACCCACGTTCATACCCAAAGACACGTTCATGTCCCATTTGGGCGCCTTTTCCAGATTCTTGCGGAAGTTAAAGAAGTTGAGGGGATTCAGTACAAACTCCAGACGTCCACCCACCGACAGTTCTGTTCTGAATGCCGTGTATGGAGTGTGCAGGTATATTCCGCTCACAGGTTCGCGCTGTCCTTCCACCCTGCTCATGTTCCAGTAGCTCTGCTGTGTATTCAGACCCAGTCTGGCACCCAACAGGTTGTTCCACCAGTAGCCGGCAGCAAGGTTCATGGTGCTGCCGCCGCAACGGAGCATGTTTCCGGTGTTGATGGGGAAAGCCCATCCGCCACTGGTCTCGAAGAACCATCCCCTGCTCCATGGATCGGCAAACTCGCCCTTGAAGAAGTTCCTGACAGCCCTGTGCGAAACATGGTACCTCGTACCCACAGAGAAGCCGTATCTCATGTTGTTGACAACATCACCTATACCTGGATTCACATTGGAGATGAAATTGTACTGTCCCATGGCCTCCAGTGTCACGTCCAGGTTTCTTGCCACTTCCATGGACGCCATCACCGAACCCGTCAGACCGGGCGACACACGTCCCACACGTCTGCCGTCAACATTTATCTGCTGAAGCTCAGGCAGTGGAGGCTGTTGTCCTTCCACCCATCTGTTCTTCTCGCCCATCATCATGGTCACAGACGGTCCTGCAGTAAGCCACAGATTGAACTTGCGTGACAGGTCGTAGCCCTGCAACATGTTGTTTATGTTCAGCATGTATGCCAGTCTCACATCCAGCATGTCGTATCTGTTGTCCCACAAACCATTACCAGAGACGATATTGTTATTGTTGTCCACACCCAGATACCCTGCCCCTATGGTCTCTCCCATTCTCTGATATGCCACCTGCGCACGGAATGCAGCATAGGTCTTCCATTCAAAGCCTATCGATGCAGAAACAGCAGGATTGAAACTCATATCGCCCTGTGGGTGCAAGGCAGAACCATGCTGGAGCTTCACGCCACCGAAGTCGGCACCTATCCACCAGTTGGGGATGAAGGTACCACGGGGTTCTGTCTTGAAACCGGGTTTGGTCATGTACACACGGGTACCCAGACTCAATGAAAGGCTCTTTTCTGCAACAAACAGACTGTTGGGCGTATTGGCATAAGGCACGCTGTACATTGCCGACAGGAAACGCGGTTCCACAAACAGGTATGTGCCACGTCTGTTTATGCGATACAGACCCTGCACTGCTCCCGTGAAACCGTAGTAGTAGCAATGGAAACCGTCGGGTGCATCGGGCATGCCATCCTTTATGTTCCAGCCGTAATCACCGCCCAACAGCACATTCACGTCAAATACGTGAGTATCCTTGGCTCTCCATGCAGGAATGAAATTCAGCGGACTGAGAATCAGTTCCAGGCGGCCGCTCATCAGCGTCTGTGCGTTGGCAACGCGCACAGGTATCTTATTTATATATTGTGTGTAAGCGCTCCAGTTGTGTGTCTGTGCCGAAATGCCCAGACGGAAGCCCATCATGGGGTTCACCCACTTACCCACAGCCACCTGATAGCCCGAACCCGCACGGTTCAGCATGCCACCCGAGAAACCGGGAATGCTGATACCCGAGGACACGTCCACAAACATGTCGCGATATGTGGAGTCGGCACTCACAAAGTAGTCTTCTCTCTCGTCCAGTGCTATCTGCAGACCACCGCCAAAGCCATACATCAGGCTGTATGGTTCGGGGTTGGTGCGCCCATACAGGTCCTGAGTCTGCCTATGCAGACCGACGTACGGTTCCACAAACAGAGCCATACGCTTGCTCAGATGCAGTTCGGCATGAGCACCCATGCGGAAGTAAGGATTCACCTTGTTGGGGATGGCAGTGTCCGTAAACTTCACACCGGCACCCAGGAACATACCTGCATCAAAGATGCGTGTGCGGCTGTTGCCCAGTACGTAGTTGGTAAGATTTGCCATATAATCAATACCCACACCCACACCCTTGGCGGCATTATAACCTGTGGTGTAGCGGTAGGGAGTATAGTTCACGTGAACCCTGAGGCTATTGATGGGCGAGAACTTATAGCCCAGATATGCCTCCAGTGCCAGTGCACCCACGTGGTCCACATTGTCGGTCATACCCATCTGTCCGAAACTCAGACCGGCATACAATCGTTTCCACCACACTTTGGTAAGCAGACTGTCCTTGGCACGAGGATTGTAGCGTGCCTGGTTCATGGCCTGCTCGGGAGTGAAGTTAATCTTTATAACCTTTGGGGTCTTGTCGGGACTTGCTCCCTCTGTCTGCGCTGCAGGTTCGGGAGCCAGGATCGAATCACCCTCTTCCTGGGCATATACAACCATAGGAAGCAGCAGCAGGAGCAAACCCACGATGTATCTGCCTGCTTTCTCCAGGAGAGCAGGAAGTACGTGTAGTTTTCTATGGTTGTGTGCTATAATCATTTGATAATGTAAACAAAGGTAACACCTATTTGGTAGGGCAGTACGGACCAACCCCTTGAATTTATCTTGGGGAGGTCTGGGAGATTATCGTGAATGCTGGTGCGCGAATGAGCATGATGGTACATTCCCACACCGCCGTGGAATTCTACAGTAAAGTGTTTGGACAGCCACATGTCGTAACCGAAGTTCAGTCCAAAGCCATAGGAGGAACCGTTGTAGCGGATCTCCCTTGCTACGATGTCGTAGTGTGCCAGAGTGGCACCTGCCCCGATGAAGAATTTGTTGAATGTGCTGCCAGAGAGCCAGTAGCGGAACTCGGGGACTATTCCGTAGGTCTTGGCCTGCATGCCATATATACTCCAGCTGGCAAAGCCGTTCACGCACAGAGATGTGCTACTGCCTGTCGCAATCTCCAAACCCAGGTTGGGCACCATGGCCACATCCATCAGGGTATTGGTCTTGACGGCAATCAGCTGTGCCTTTCCTTCAGCACAGAACCAAGCCATCATCAGTATTGCAACAAGTATCTTTTTCATTTTTCTTTTGCCCCAGAAGGGCTGGTTTTCTTTAGAGGGTATAGAGGGTATAGTATTTCTATACTGTCTAGCATTTCTATATTGTCTATATAGACTAGTATTTCTATTTTGCTTACTATTTCTTTCAACCTTACAAAGGGATTGGGCTGGAAGTCCGCATCGCGGACACGGGCTTCCAGCCCAGGTTATGTCCCCCTCCTCTCATCCTCCGAGGATGGGAGGACGGGTAAGGTTTGTTTTGTTTTTGTTTATTCAAACACTTGCAACCATTATTAAACTTTCTTCTTTAGTCCAGAGCAACTATTACCAAACCACTTAATATTATGCACCAGACTACGGAAATTGTTTAATGGGTTATGTGAGTGTGTGAATTTAATAGAGAGGTCTTGGAATTATTCACCCTCCTCTTCACCTTCTTCCTCTTCCTTATAATTAGGATCGAATTCGGGCTTCAATTCGTCGTCCTGACCAACCTCGAGTTCACCACCGTCTTCCCAGTTCTCCAACTCTACGTCAACAGTAACTTCCTTCAGACCATAGATGGTAACCTTAACATTGTAGCTGTGACCCTTCAGGAAGTCACCTTTCTCAAGCTTCAGAGGCAACTTCTGAGTAATCTGCTCGGTCAGAGCACCACCAGCCTCTTCAACTGCCTTCTTATAATCTTCTGCAGTCATTTCGCCTGCTTCAAACTTTTCCTTAGCGGCTTCTATTACATCCACTTTAGCATTTTCAAGCTGCTCACGAACCAGATAAGTCATAACAACCTCCAGAGTGTACTCTGATTCAGGAGATACGAACAGGGCCTCACCAACTGAAGCTGCGTTACCCATATTGAGGCGCAATGTATTCAAAGGCAGAGACTTGAATGGTTCAAGCTTAGCCTTACCGTTCTCAAGGCTATAATTTACACATACAAGCGCAGCGCTGTATTCTGCATCAGCAGGAACTGCAAGGTTTGCTGTAGGCAGAATATAATAGAAACCCTTCATAATCTCCCAACGCAGATCATACTCTCCGTACTTGATTACATCTCCTGCTTGAGTCAGACATCTGTTCTGAGCGTCTACCTTAACGGTAAGTCCAGTAGGTCCAAAATCCATTACTATACCTTCGTATTCTCCATCGGCAATGAGTGTTTCTACGTTTTCTGCAACATAGTAAAGACCGTCCTCTACAGTGTAGTATACGGGTTCTGCTGTCAGACCTGCTGATTCGGAATCAATAGTAATCTTCTCCTCACCGTTTACGCACTGCTTATCAGCATTTACAGCATAAGCCTTACCAGCCTTCTGCATCAAGCTGAACTTTTCTGTAGCCTCTGTTTCAACCCAAGCGATGTCACCAACTGTGGTGTAAGCAGCATCAGCAACAGTAAGAGTACCATTAGCCTTTGAGTTCATCTTGATAGCATCAAGTGTAACCTTGTTAAAGTTGTGGTCACCCTTTACTACCTCGAAAGTGAAACGAGACAGCAAGTGGTTCATTGTAATCTGAGGAACCTCACCGTTACGAGCACTCTGTGCAGAGAAACCCTTGTCCTGAGCAGCGTAACCCTTAGCAGGAATTGCAGCATAACCAGCCATCAAGTCCTGGCTACCGTTGATCTTGAAGTCAACAGTCATCTTCTTGTTTTCAGTATCAACTGTGATAAGAGGAGTCTTGTGAGCCTTTTCTGCAAACGCATTGGCAGGAACGTCCTTGGTAGTGGCTGTAGCATCGTCAATGTGATAAGCGAAGAAATCGCTGGCACCCTTCAAAGGATAGAACTTATCAATGGGAGCACCATACCACCACTCGTTGTGGTCAATCTTGTAATCTACAGTCCAAATAGAATCACCAGTATTACCGTTGTTCTTAGAAACATAAGCAGGACGTGCCCAGAAAGAACCGTCAAACTGCTGCTTCAGATAGGGACCTACACCGTTAACATCGGTGAAACCCCAAACTTTGTTGTCAACTTTATCATCTGTCAAGTCCTGTTCTGCGGTCATCAAGATGTAAAGTTCCTCATAGTTCCACAAATTGTCAGCGTCCTTAACGCCACCAACGGTACCGGTACCTCTGGTACGTGCGCCACTAACTTCAACATCAGCAGCAGAAGTAGTCATGCTGAGTCTTACAGGTTCCAAATTCTCAGTGCCAGCAGGCTGATTGGGGTTCTGAGGCATTGGTTCATCGTTTGAGCAACTGCTCATTGCAACTGCGGCAACAAGGCCGAGTGCCAAATAACTCTTTTTCATAGTTAATTTGTTTAAATAGTTAATAATTGGTTTGGTAAATTTATAATTATCTCGTTTTATTTCGCTTTTGGACTCCCCCCCCAACCCCTCTGCAAGAGAGGGGAGTAGTTACGAATGGAGTTTAGAGTTTGATGTCTTCGTCTTAATCCCACTTTGTGGTCTTTTCCTCCTTGTTGCTCGGCATAATCAAAGTAAACTTTGTTTCTGCTCTCGCTTCCTGCGTCGGTTCGTTATCGTTTTCTTTTTATCTCACGCAGAATTCGCAGAATTCGCAGAATTTCCTTTCATCTGGTTGTGAGTTTACGCGGGTGCTGGAATCCGCAGAATTTGTCGCAGGCTTTGCCACGACTGCCATGCGGAGTGTTCCGCTAACCGCTCATCCGCTCACCGTTTATCTTTTCTTCTTTCTTCTTTCTCATTTCTCCGTTCCCATCGCGCCAGCCGTCGTGACGTAGTCTGCGACAAATTCTGCGCATTACATCTATTTTTACAACATCTAAGATGTAAATATATAGATTATTCTGCGTATTTCCTGCGAATTTTGCGTGAAATTATTATTATTCCTGAACTTAATAATTCTTTTTTTCACGCAAAGAGCGCAAAGGGCGCAAAGTTTTTATTTCTTTTCGTGTATCACGCTGGCGCTGGAGTGGTCGCAAACTTCGTTACGACAAGAGTGCGCAAAGCGGTGATTCCGTTTAATCTGTTTAATCCGTTAATATTACTTAATCTGTGATAATCTCGTCCAACCTGTGTCATCTGTGGGCAATATTGTCATTGTTATCGTTTTCTTTTTATCTCACGCAGAATTCGCAGAAATACGCAGAATTTCCTGTCCTTAAGTCGTTGTTCACGCTGGCGCTGGAATCCGCAGACTTTGTCGCAGGCTTTGCCACGACTGCCATGCGGGGTGTTCCGCTAACCGCTCACCACTCACCGTTTCTCATTTCTGCTTTTTCATTTCTCCTTTCTCCTTTTTCCTCTCCATCACTATTGCGACTCAAGGTCTATATCCAAATCTCCACCGTCTTCCCATTTCATTGCTTGTATTACCTCTACACGAATGACAGACTTTCCGTACACCGTGATTATGAGCGAATACCTCTTGCCACCCTTATATACTACGGGATAGCCTCCTGTATCTATCTTGGGTATCAGTATCGTGTTCTCACACTCTTCCCAGATGGTCTGGGGCGAATGGCGGTTGGCGTTGATGCCAAGGTGATATTCCTTGGTGTTGGGGTCCTGATGGGTGAACAGGTATCTGTACTTGAAGCGGACTGCATACTGTCCATCCTCAGTAGGCAGAGGGGGCATCATCATTGACTTCGCAAGCGTATCACGCTTAGAGGTACACACCCAGTGACTTCCCTCAGGGATGACAGGCTCTCCTATCTCCTGGCTCAGCTGGTCTGCCTCCTGGGCAAGCATTTCGAAGTCGTAGCCCTGCATGTAGCTGTCGGTATGATCGTTGCGACCGAACTCTGTGGCATACAAGGGCATTGAGCAATGGGTGGGTTCGCCCACGGGGCGGATTATCTTGCTCTGCTCAAACTGCTGCAGATAACTTTCACGCTCCCAAGAGTCGTCAGCAACAACTATGTCCACATTTTTATATGCCTTCAAAGCAACATCTGTGATGATGATCTTCAGGAAGTCGCCCCTTGGAGTATCCTCTGTTACTGCACCTTTCACATAAACATCAAAGCGGCTTAGCAGGTGGTTAACGTTGAAGATGGGGTGTATGCCCAGATAACCCGACAAGCGATTGTACATATTCTCCTTTCCGCCTGTGCTAAGGAACACCTTTGCAGCATCGCTTGGAGGTAACTGGTTCACAGCCTCTTCATACTGTCTGTTGTCATGGTATGCAAAGCTATGCAGAATATCGTGTGTGCCGTCCAATTGAACGCTGGTAACTACTCTCTTACCCTCCTCGGTGTGGAAGTCCACGGGTTTGTTGTCCATGCCCAACATGAAGAACTTGTAACGATAGAGGTTGTCACCGATGTCGTACTTGGGATTCACAACCTTGCCCTCCTTGTCGAAGAACTGTGTGTGACCGTGCTGGTCGTAGAGTGCCATAGTCTGGTCCCAGAGCACACCGGCAGACGTGTCGCCGTTCTTGGCTGCCTCGTAGTCGGGGGCACCACCCATAGAATTGCCTGTTCTCAGAGCGAAGGTGTGGAAACGTGTTGACAGCCAGTGCGCCTTGTCCTCTTCCCAGGTGCCGTATGCACCACGGGTGGCGGTAGCATAGTCCTTGCCATAGACTTTCTCCTTATCGGAGGCATCCTCTTTTTCGGAAGCAGGAGGCATGTCGATGGTATAGAGGGGGTCTGACAACGTGGGCAGGATGTTCACCTTTCTAATGTCAACCTCCTCGGGGGGGATGACATTGGGGTCCTTCTGAACCACATCTTCATAGATGATGTTGAAGGACTCGTGGCATGATGCTACGAGCATTGTTCCCAGTATCAGTATGATTAAGCGTCTTAACATTGTGCAGTTTTGTGTGTAGAGTACAGGTGACAGGGGTTGGGGGTTAGGGTTTAGTAGTTTTCGTCTTCGTTTTCGTTCTCGTAAATTATTTTATCTCACGCAGAATTCGCAGAATTATTCTTTTCTAATTACTTATTTACTTTTCCTTGACTGTTGGCGCGGGCGCTGGAATTCGCAGAGTTGTCGCAGGCTTTGCCACGACGCCATGCGGGGTGTGAGCGTTGGCGGTTTATAGTTCGTTGTCGTCTTTGTTATCGTTTTCGTTTTCGTTTTTTCGTCTCACGCAGAATTCGCAGAATACGCAGAATTACCTGTCCTTGAGTCGTTGGTTCACGCTGCGCTGGAATCCGCAGACTTTGTCGCAGGCTTTGCCACGACTGCCATGCGGGGTGTTCCGCTCATCCGCTCATCCGCTCACCGTTTATCCTTTCTTCTTTCTCTTTTCTCCGTTCCCATCGCGCCAGCCGTCGTGACGTAGTCTGCGACAAATTCTGCGCATTTCATCTATTTTTACAACATCTAAGATGTAAATATATAGATTATTCTGCGTATTCTGCGAATTTTGCGTGAAATTATTATTATTCCTGAGCTTCATAATTTTTTTTTTCACGCAAAGAGCGCAAAGGGCGCAAAGTTTTTATTTCTTTTCGTGTATCACGCTGGCGCTGGAGTGGTCGCAAACTTCGTTACGACAAGAGTGCGCAAAGCGGTAATTCCGTTTAATCTGTTTAATCCGTTAATATTACTTAATCTGTGATAATCTCGTCCAATCTGTGTCATCTGTGGGCAATTTTCGCTTAATTCAGTTCTGCTTCGAACTCTGTTGCGTCTTCCCATGGGGTTATGGCATCGTGGGCGCAGGAGAGACGGTCTCGGGATATCTGCATCCTGCTTCTTATGGTCAGGTCCAGTTCTGGTGTGGTCTGTCTTACCACGTCGTTCTCATCGTACAATACCGAAGGGGTCTCGGTAAGGGGATGGTAGAGGTTGGCGGTACCATCCAGGCGCCTGTATTTACGTTCGCCGTTTTCAGCATCGTAGCTTACAAAGACACATACGCTGAGCAATCCGGGGCCCTGTAACATGGAACTTGAAGCGCTTCGTACTATGCCTGGTGTGAACAACTGTCCTGTGGCACGGATGTAGCCGTCCTCGGTGTGCGTCAGATCCGTATGGAAAATGGCGCTGTAGGTCTTGGAGACATCCAGTCCCATGGTATTGAGGTCCATATTGGTGATGACACCGCTCATGGCACATACTATGCTATCCACCTGTATGTCGCTGTCCAGCAGTTCTGCCTCGAAGTTTACCGTAACGATCTGCTCCACGAACTCGGGCGTAATGGTAGCCTTGTAGAGAGAGTCGGGACGGGCAACATGGTCCACCACAATGGTGTCTCTGCCCAGAAAGAGCGCCTGGCGAGGACCTGCCTTGGTCCAGATGCTGTAGGGGTTGCGCTCGTACCAGTAGTAGTAACGCTCGGGCAGTTTCTCAAAGACATTCTTCTTATATATAAGCAGGTCTCGTGCTTCTGCCTGGTTGTTGATGTAATCACGAACCACCTCCACTGAGGCTTCGCTGAAGCTGTATGATGACACTATCCATTCGCCGGGGATGAGAAACAGAGAGTCGCGACCCGTGCCGTTGTTATAGGGAGCACGGAAGTTGGGAGAGTCTGGTGCTATGCTTCTGCCATAGAGACGGTCCTCGCCTTTGGCAGGAAGACTTGCCCACACGCTTGCGGTCTTTTCATAGAACACCGGGCGTACTGCCCACACTATCATACTGTCGGGGATGTATTCATCCTTTTCGGATTTGCTCCAGTCGTACTCCACCAGCAACTGACCCTTGTAAATGGTTTCCGCAAAGTGCAGATCCAGATGGCCTATATTGCATCCTTGCAGGACTATCAAGCCCAGCATGCACAGCCATGTAACTGCTATATGATTCTTTGCGTTACGCCACATTGGGGTTTTGTGTTTAGGGTTTAGGGTTATCGGACTCTCCCCCAACCCCTCTGCAAGAGAGGGGAGTAGTTACGAATGGAGTTGAGAGTTTGATGTTTAGTGTCTTCGTTATCGTCTTCGTTATCTTTTTATCTCACGCAGATGTTTTTATCTCACACAGAATCCACAGAAATCACAGAATTTCCTTTCATCTGGTTGTTAGTTTACGCTGGCGCTGGAATCCGCAGATTTTGTCGCAGGCTTTGCCACGACTGCCATGCGGGGTGTGAGCGTTGGCGGTTTATAGTTCGTTGTCGTCTTTGTTATCGTTTTCGTTATCTTTTTATCTCACACAGAATCCACAGAAATCACAGAAATTCCTTTCATCTGGTTGTTAGTTCACGCTGGCGCTGGAATCCACAGACTTTGTCGCAGGCTTTGCCACGACACCATGCGGGGTGTGAGCGTTGGCGGTTTATAGTTCGTTGTCGTCTTTGTTATCGTTATCGTTTTTTCGTCTCACGCAGAATTCGCAGAATACGCAGAATTACCAGTCCTCGAGTCGTTAGTTCACGCTGCGCTGGAATCCGCAGATTTTGTCGCAGGCTTTGCCACGACTGCCATGCGGGGTGTTCCGCTAACCGCTCATCCGCTCCACGCTCACCGTTTAGTTGTTCTCATCGCGCCAGCTACTGTCCCTCTGAGACAGGGGGACGAGCGAAGCGGAGGGGGTGGATGGTTATCGTCTTCGTTATCGTTTTCGTCTTCTTTTTATCTCACACAGAATCCACAGAAATCACAGAATTACCTGTCCTCGGGTTGTTAGTTCACGCTGGCGCTGGAATCCACGGAATGGCACTTGTTTCACTGTGCCTGCCTGGCGGGGTGTTCCGCTAACCGCTCATCCGCTCCACGCTCACCGTTTATCCTTTCTCATTTCTCATTTCTTCTTTCTCATTTTCCGTTGCTTCGGAGTTCTTCTTTTTATCTTTCTTTTCTTTATCCTTGGAGTCTTTTTTCTCCTTCTTGTCTACTTTTTCTTCCTTATCGGACTTTTCGTCCTTGTCCTTGCCTTTCTTCTTGGTCTTTGCCTTTGCCTTTTCGGCACGGATGGAGTCTCTGCGTGCCTTAGACAAACTATCCTGCAGAGCTTCCTCTGCCTTGATTGCCAGCTTCTCGGCAGCCTGCTTTTCCTTCTCCTTCTTGGCCTCTTCCTGAAGCAAGTACTTCTTCTGGTCCTTAACCTTGATACCCTTGATGAGTCGGAGGTAGTCCACCTGATCCTGACCTGTGAAGACGGTATCGGGATTCATCTCCATTGCCATCTCCAGAAGCAGGCGAGTGAGTTCGTCGCTCTCGGATGTGCTGTCGTTTCTAAATGACTCTCGAGCAGCAATCGCCGACATTACATCGCTTCGCTTAGTCTGAATATCTATGTGCTTGTTATAGGCTGCAGACTTTTTATCCGTATACAGATTCACTTCCTGCAAATAGTCGTCAATAAGCGAGCGGTCAACCTTGCGCTTAATACCACGGAAACGCCATACCAGACCTACACGCAACTCGTGTATTACGGGATATGGTACCACCTTCCATCCCGGATGACTACGTGCCTGATCCAGCAGATAGTGCTCGGTGGTCTGGTCGTAGGTATAGGCATCGTATCTTACAGCTCTCAGACCTACGGTGATTCCGAGGTCGAGGTCAAGACTACCCTCCTTGGGGTACTTCTGAGGGAACAGGGGGATACTGTAACCACCACTGATACCCAGACCAATGCCGTTGCCCTGTGTGCCCTTGCCAGTGAGGGCAAGCGACCAGTTGTCCATACCAGCCCATACACCGAAGTAGTAGGCACGCCAGTTACGGGGATTGTCCAGAGTACGGCCTGAGGTGTAGTTTCTCCTTACCTTATGATATGTATTGTATATCCATGTGCGCAACTTACTCTTGTCCGATACAAGTGAGTCCTCGGCAAAATCAAGGGAGTCCTTCTTTTCGTCCGACCAATCTTTGCCAGCGCGGACAGAATAGTATACATCCTTGTTGGTAACGCCAAGATCCTTGGCCTTATGACCTAACTCGTCAGCATAATATTTATATCCTGCCAGAGTATCGGCGTTGAAGTAGATACTGGTGGAATCGGTAATGATTTCCTCAAACTGACTATAGTAACGGTTGGCAGACCCTCTGGGGGTACCGAACTTACCAGTACGCCAGTACTTTCTACCCTCCACACGGATGCCATTGACATTGTACACGAGTTTGCCGTGTGAACTATTGCCGTTGAACTTACCAAAGACAGATACGCTGTAGTTGTTGCGTACAGTGGGGTTGATGTCAAATTCGATACCGATGTTTGGTACGAGGGTTGCCCAGTCAACAACATTGGTGTGAATACTGAATCTCTTTATCAGTTTGTCGCTTCTATACTTCTTCAACTCTTGTGCCTTGACGGTATCCTCCTTGGCTACATGGCTCTCAAACAGGGCACGTGCTGCCTCAGGGATGGTGTCCAGAGCAGAGAACTGCGACTTGTCACCGTCCTCAGTCTGTGCATAGGCACTCACGGAACCTCCGAACACAAGAACAGCAAGCATCACCAGCAGAAGAATCGCTCTCCCACCGACGGTGTTGTTGGATATGATGTTCTTTTGGTTCATTGGCGATAGGCTTTTGTTTAGGGTTTAGGGTTTAGAGTTTAGTGTATTCGTCTTCGTTTTCGTATTCGTTTTGTCTCACACAGATGTTTTTATCTCACACAAAATTCGCATACGCAGAATTACCTGTCCTCGGGTTGTTAGTTCACGCTGGCGCTGGAATCCACGGAATGGCACTTGTTTCACTGTGCCTGCCTGGCGGGGTGTTCCGCTAACCGCTCATCCGC